>JAYUJY010000271.1:0-11447 GCA_043764895.1 Synechococcales cyanobacterium
AAAAGTCCCCCCTCCAATTCCAGCTCCTCGCCCACCTCACCCACCCCTACCCCCCCGAAATCCGATCGCACATCCTCCAAACCAGTAGCGGAACCCCCCTCTCCATAGCCGCCCTCGCCCACCTCGACAACACGATCGCCCAAACCTTTGCCCAAGCCGCCATCCTCGTCAACCAAGGCTTTCCAAAAGCCGATCTCATTGGGTCTCACGGCCAAACCGTCTTTCATCAGCCCCCCAGTAACCCTCTTCCCCTCGGCTACAGCCTCCAACTCGGACGCGGAGACCTCATCGCCCACCTGACCCAAATCGAAACCATCAGCAACTTCCGCGCCGCCGACCTCGCCGCCCAAGGTCAAGGCGCACCCCTCGTCCCGCCCGTAGACGCCGCCCTCCTTACGCACCCCACGCGCGATCGCGCCATCCAAAACATCGGCGGCATCGGCAACGTCACCTACCTCCCCGCACAGAATAAACCCAACCCCAAAATCCTGGGCTGGGACACCGGACCCGGCAACATGCTCCTCGACCTCGCCGTCACCCAGCTCACCCACGGACAACAGACCTACGACACAGACGGAAATTGGGCGGCAAGCGGCAGTGTTTGCAACCTCCTCATCGATCGCTGGCTCACCCATCCCTTCTTTCACCAAGCCCCCCCCAAATCCACGGGCCGCGAACTCTTCAGCAATGACTATCTCAAAACCTGCCAGCAAGACGCCATGACTGAACAGCTCAGCGACGCCGACGTCCTTGCCACCCTCACCGAACTCACCGCCCGATCGATTCGACTCAACTACCAAAAATTTCTGCCCTCCTTCCCCGACGAAATCTTCATTTGCGGCGGCGGCAGTCGGAATCGGTACTTAATGTCACGGCTTCAAGCCCATTTTCCCAACAGTACCGTCACCCCCACCGACGCCCTAGGACTGAACAGCGACGCCAAAGAAGCGATCGCCTTTGCCATCCTTGCCTACTGGCGAAAACACAACATTTCTGGCAACCTCCCAGACGTTACCGGAGCCACTCAAAACGTCCTTCTCGGCGAAATTCACCCTGTCCACTTAAAAAAAACCGATTCAGGCGATTCTGCCTAGGAAACCTTTTGGCCGCCCGTGGTAGCATAGATACCGGGCATTAAACAGCCTCTTTGAATAGGGTCTTTTGGACAGTATCTAACGTTCGCTATCCTACATCCTTCGGACACAACGCCCGTGAGCCATACATTTTTAATTGAACCTGGAACATGGCTCTTACAAGGCAATTGGCTCGATCGCGATGGAATGCCCATACCCGTCAAAGGGAAGATCTTGATCACCTGGAGTCGGGATGACTGGTTCAACATGGTCATGCGACTGGTGTTCTTAGAAAGCGATCGTAGCCCCATAGACTTCCAATATCGCGGACGATTTGATACCGGAAATCGACGGTACACCTATGTTTTACAGCATAGCGATCTGGGACGCGTGGAAGGCGAAGGCTGGTTTGCACCCGAATCGATTATTCAGCGCTACTGGGCCTTAGGCGATCGGCAGCGTCGTAGCGGATTCGAGACTCTCTATCGCGTCGCTGAAAATAGATACCACCTATCCAGCGGAATCTTAGCAGGGCACTATCTCGCCAGTACATTAGAAGCTACGATCGAACGACAACCTAATTCGTGAAGACCTTATTCGCGAAGAAGACCCTATTCGTGCAGACCGTTGCTTTTCAGGCAAGTCGTGTCGATACTGAGAAAACACCAGACCCGATTGGTTAACATCTTATTCACGTCTAGCCAGCCCCGAGAATCATCCTGTGATTTCCATGACCGAAGCTAAACCCGAATTACTAAACAACCGCTATCAGCTTGTAGACCTGATCGGAAAAGGTGCTATGGGGCGTGTGTACAAAGCCCGTGACACCCGGCTAGGTGGCGCATTAGTAGCAGTCAAAGTCCTCTCCAAAGCCCTCCTCAGCGACAAAATGGGCGAACGATTTCGGAATGAAGCCAGAATTTGTGCGCAGTTGGGCCAAAAAAGCATCCACATCGTGCGCGTCAGTGACTACGACTTTGACAGCGACGGCGTTCCGTACTACGTCATGGAGTATCTGCAAGGCGATGGCCTAAATGAAATCGTTCGTCGGCAGCCGCTTCCCCTGAATCGATTTGTGGCGATGATGCGGCAGATTTGCCTCGGACTCCAAGCGGCGCACCAAGGCATTGATGTCGATGGAATGCTGTGCCCCATTATTCACCGCGATATAAAACCCAGTAATATGCTGGTCATGCAAGACCAAAGCATTGGTGAACTCGTCAAAGTCTTAGATTTTGGCATCTCAAAAGTTCTTCAAGAAGACGCCAACCAAACCAGCACCTTCATGGGCACCATGGTTTATTCGTCTCCAGAACAAATGGAGGGACGCGAACTTGATGTCCGATCGGACATTTACAGCCTTGGCGTCATGATGTTTGAAATGTTGACGGGCCAAATCCCGCTGCAAGCCGAAACTCATACCTTCGCCGGATGGTACCGGGCGCACACCACCCAAGTTCCCCGATCGATGACCTCCGTCATCCCCAGCCTGCGTGTCCCCAAAGCCGTCACCGATCTCGTCATGGGCTGCCTCGCCAAAAATGCAAGCGATCGCCCCCAGTCCGCCATCGACATTCTCAAAATCCTCGAAGCCCTAGAGCAAGGCGCTAGCACAAATGCCCGAGACAGCAACCGCGCCATCATTCCCCTGACTCCCTGCACCCCTGTCGTCCCTCCCCAAACTGAATCCATTCAGGATCGCCTAGAGCCTCGCCCCTCGCGCATCACCGTATCGGTCATAGACGAGCTGTACAACCAATCCACCTGGCCCAAGGACAAACCGATCGCCGCCATCACCTTCAGCCAACCGCTAGAGATCTGTCAGCGCAGACTGCCGCTGGTCTGGGCTATGTTGCCCCAAGCCGAGATTCAGACCTTAAAAATGCATCAGCTCTACAGCCGCATTTACAAAAACGTCCTCTGCTTGCCGTCCCCCCATCCCATGGCCCTCTGGACCACTGCGCTCTACAACAAAACCTGCCACCACGATCGCGAACCTCGATGGTTTTCACACTACCTCGATCTGGCCCAACCCCAAGGCCGCGAAACCCTCAGCCTCCTTGGCGAACGCGGCAAATATCACCTCCTCCTCTTCTCCCTAGAAAATCCTCACCGGGCTAGCCTCGTCTTGGAAATGCCCATCACCGCACAGTTGCAGTCCAGCTTGCAGGAATGGTCCATTTTGAGCGGCACCTGGCGATCGGTGAGCGATGCTCCCACCAGCAAAAACATCCTCCGCACTGAACTCGACAAAATGAAACAGCGCATCAACCAAGAACTCATGCCCAAACCCTTCAAGGGCTTAATAATCAAGCCCTAATGATCAAACCTCAGCGATCAAGCCTCAATGATCAACCCTTAAATTACCAAAACATCGACGCCACCAGCTTCCTTGCACCCACGCGCCAGACCAGCGCCACATGTACCACCACAAACACCAAAACGATCGGCACCGTCATGAAATGAACCACTCGTAACACCTGCCAGTCATCCGACGCCAATTTCAAAATCCAGTCAAACTGAGCAGGCTTATACATCCCCAGTCCACTGCCGATCGCCCCGACCAACACCGGAACAATCGCCGTATAGGCCAATCGATGAAGGGCATAGGCTTTTCGCTGGGGACTCCGACTCAGGGCCATCGCCTTCACATCGTTCACCCCCACAAACCGAGTCTTCCACCGCCGACTGATCAGCACATACAACCCATAGCCCAACAGATTCGCCGCAAAAAGATTCATGGCCGCAAAGTGCCAATCGCGTCCGCCAGCCAGCCAGCCCCCCAGCAGCAAAATCGGCGGGATATGTACCCCCGCGCGCCCCCCAAAAACCGGATTGGCATTGTAGATTTGCAAGCCACTTAGGAGCATCGTCGTCACACTAATGACATTAATCCAATGAAAAACCTTAGCGGCGATCGGTTGAGAGGGAACTGTTTTCATAGCGTCTGGGGATTTGAAAAGAAGATTTTTAATATATCTTAATCTGATTCCCAAATTTGATTCCTAAACATGGCAAAAATGTGTCATTTAAAGTGCCAGCTAAAAAAGTGTCAGCTCGGGTTCAAAATCGACCATGATAGAGTAGCGCTCTCTAGCCACCTTTCTGTATGCTTCCTTTGACATGGATCCAACTCTAAACCCATCGACCCGGATCCTTGTCGTGGACGATCATCCCGACAACTTAGATCTATTAGAAGCACTCCTTGGACGGCAAAACTATTCGGTCGATCGGGCGGAGAATGGCCTTATCGCGCTCCGGAAAGTGGCACTGAGTCCTCCGGATCTAATTTTGCTCGACATCATGATGCCGGAGATGGACGGCTATGAAGTCTGTCGTCAGCTCAAGTCTGACCCTAACACTTGCACCATTCCAATTCTGTTTATCAGTGCGCTCACCGACGCCGCCGATAAAGTCAAAGCCTTTCAAGTGGGCGGAATGGACTACATCACCAAGCCCTTTCAGATGAAAGAGATTTTGGCACGGGTCAACCATCACCTGATGATCCGCAGACTCCAACAAGATCTCGCCACCCAAAACACCCAACTCCAAATTGAAATCGAAGCGCGCAAACAAATCGAACTGGAACTCCGCCAAAAACGCGATCGACTCGAACAAGCCCTCCTCGATCTCAACCGCGCCCAAGTCCAACTGATCCAAACTGAAAAAATGTCGAGCCTCGGTCAACTCGTCGCAGGCGTCACCCATGAAATTAACAACCCCATTAATTTCATTCAAGGCAACCTCCTTCACACCGCCAACTACACCAATCAAATTCTCAACCTCCTCAGCCACTATCAAACCGCCTGCCCCGACCCCCCAGACGACCTCAAAGCCCTCGCCAAAACCATTGATCTAGACTTTCTTCGGAGTGATTTTCCGAAACTCATCGCCAGTATGGAAGCCGGGACCGATCGCATCGTGGCCATCGTCCAATCGCTCCACGTTTTTTCTCGCATGGACGAGTCGGACCTCCAAGTCACTGACCTGCATACTGATCTCGAAAGCTCGCTTCTCCTGCTCCAGCATCGGTTTGCGCAGCAGGCCACTCGACCCCCTATTATCCTAAAGCAGCACTACAGTCCGCTTCCCAGGGTCGAATGCTACGCGGGACAACTTAATCAAGTCTTCATGCATCTCCTCAGCAACGCGGTCGATGCGATCGATGAGGCATGGGCAACCGCACCCTCCAAATCACAAATCCACCTCCGTCCACCCACCATCACCATCATCACCGAAACCCTAGGCACTCGCGACGTCAGCATTAGCATTCGAGATACGGGGCTGGGCATCTCAGACGAGGTTCGATCGCGGATTTTTGACCCATTTTTTACCACCAAGCCGATCGGACAGGGCACGGGACTCGGACTCTCTACCAGCTACCAAATCGTCCAAATTCAGCACGGCGGCAAACTTCAAGAACTCCGCCGAGATGGCTACACCCAATTTACAGTTGAGATTCCCGTGCGACAGCGTTAGCCATCCGAATCGTATGTTCCAAATACTCATCCTGTTGCCAGAGCGATCGCTCCTCTGGTGTGAGATCGTCGACCTTTATCCAAAATTGATCGTCTCCTCCATAGCCATTCTAGGAGTTCAACAACTCAGGGCCATTCCTGAAGAGAATCACACCTCCGATCGTTCCAACCCAGAATTTTTGATAGAGTAAACAATCAACCGCTCCCACCCCACTTGCGCACCCTGGTTCATGAACGTCAAAACCCTCAAAACCCGAGCTAGCACCCTTTTTGCAACCGCTAGAAGTTCACCGCTCACGCTGCCCATCGCCGGATCGATCGCCCTCATCGCCGGAGGCAGCGTCACATTTTGGGCCTTGACCCGATCGAACCTCACCCCCGGATCGCTCCCCGTCGGCGCAGCGGTGATTCCCCAAGATTCGCTGCTTGTCCTGACTGTCAGCACCGATCCAGGCCAATGGCAACAACTGCGAACCTTTGGATCCCCCACCAGCCAAGCCGCCTTCGACCAACAAATCGCCCAAATTCGCGATCGATTCCTATCCATTAACCGCCTCGACTACGAACGTGACATCCAGCCCTGGGTGGGCAGCGACGCGAGTTTTGCATTGCTCTCGCCCCAAGGAGAAACTCGCGTCCTTGGCGACAATCTCCGCACGCCGACGCCTCAGCCTGCGGTCTTGATTTTGCCCATTCGCGATGCCAGCAAAGCCAAAGAACGGCTTGAAAAATCACGACAAGACTCTGGACTCACCTGGGCCGCCCGCACATATAAAGACATTGACATCCAAGAATCACAAGGCCCTGACAAAACCCAATCCTTTTCCATCGCCGCCCTGAATAATCAGCTTCTCGTCATTGCCAACAGCCCCCGATCGATCGATCGCACAATAGACACCTACAGAGGCGAAAAGAACAACCCGTCCCTCGCCCAGACGCCCGGATTCACCAGCGCCCTCGACCAAATTCAAACCGGACCCAGCTTTGCCAAACTGTATCTAAACCTTCCCGAAATGGCCGCCGTCAGCCTCCCGGATGCGCCCAGAAAACCGAGCCAAAATCCTACGCAAGGCTGGGCCATGAATGCCAATCTCAACAATGACGGGATCCAATTCAGCAGTCTTCTCTGGCTGAAACCCGACAGCAGTAGCAAGTTCACGCCTCAAGATACCACCCCGACGTTGCCCGATCGGTTGCCCGCTGAAAGTTTCATGCTCATTTCCGGTGCCAACTTCAAACAGTTCTGGACTGACTACAGCCGAGACTATGGAACCTCTCCGGTGAAGCTCTTGGATCCTGCAAGCTTTAAGCAAGAGGTTCGAGGCGCGTTGGGGATGGATTTTGAACAAGATTTCACGAACTGGATGGGCGGAGAGTTTGCGCTGAGTGCGATAGCGGCTCCGACCGGGAGTTCACCGGGTTCTCCCGTTGGCCTAGTGATGATGGTACAGGCAAGCGATCGTCGGGCCGCTGACCGCGCGTTTACCCAAATCGATGACACGATGCAACGCAAGTACAGCTTCAAAATAGAACCCGGTAAAGTGGGCAATCAGGATGTGGTGAACTGGACGCTGGGCAATGGCGTAGTCAGTATTACCCGAGGCTGGCTCGACAATAATGTTGCGTTCATCACCCTCGGCGCACCGATCGCACCGACGTTTGTCCCGAGACCCAATAATCCCATCACGCGGGATGCCCAGTTCCAGCGGGTGATTCCGACCCAGCCCACGCTGAAAGGCGGTAACTTCTTTGTAGATCTCGATCGAGCGTCTACGTTTAAAAATGTTCCGCTTCTCCGAGGGCTTGATGCGTTTAAGGCTTGGAGCGATGCGATTAAGAGCATTGGGGTCAATACGCGGGTGACGGGCGATCGGACCACCCGTTACGATGCTACGGTTATTCTCAAGCGCGGTGCGACACCTGGAGTGCTTCCCAGTCCGGGAGCGAGCCTAGCACCTAACCCATCGCCTAGGCCCAAGACGAGTCCATCGGTTTCTGGACAAAAGAAATAACCTTTAGGGATTGTGGGAGGGGCGATCGGTCTTTAGTCGGTCAATAGAACCTGATTTGATCCGGTTTCCATCGCTTAATCCTGAACTACTAAGAAATCGAGTTGAACAATTTATTGAACGTTGCAATCTTTCACCAGAACGAGAGTCATGACCAATGGAGCTAAAGGAATTGCCGGGATCTAAGTCTATTTTACCGGGGTTGGAGGATCTTCACCAAGGCAGAAATAAGACGATCGAAGTAACTACTCAGGCTGTGGGACAGGAGAGATCGGATCGCCCATGAATACCTGAACCAGGGCAATTCTTTTTTAATTGATTCTCTAAGGCTTCTACCCTTACGTCTAATCCATTAATCCGCTCCACTAGACTTTAGCTCCTCTATCTGCGATCGACGAAGCTAGATAGGGCGAGACAGTTGAAAATGTTTTGTCCCCGAAAATTTTGGACTTCGGTGATCGATGACGCCCTATCGTCGCCCGTATTTCCAATAATGCCGCTAGTCTGAAGAAGGATTGATGAATATTCTATTTATTTGTAGTCGAAATCAGTGGCGAAGTCCGACGGCAGAAGCGGTGTGGCGCAAAATTCCTGGACTCCGATCGACCTAAACCAACCCCAGCTCTTCCTGCAACGATCGACGCATGACGGCGATCGGAACATCGTCACAGCCCGTCCAAATTCTCAACGCTTCAGCGCCCTGCTGGACAAGCATTTCCAACCCATCAAACACAATCGCACCTTGGATCCTAGCCTGTTGTAAAAACAGAGTTGGACTGGGCGTGTAAATCAAATCGTAGGCGATCGCATGGGGTTGAATCTGTTGTGCTTGCGATTCGGTTAGCGGCGAAGCATTCGTGTTCGGAGCCATTCCAATCGGTGTGGTGTTCACAATCAGTCCAGCATTCGGCAATAGCTGATCCAACGTATCCCAAGAGTGAACACTGAGGCGATCGTAAACTGATGGGACCGAGTGAAAACTCTGACGAAACTCCGCGAGTTTTGACTCATTGCGCCCCACCACTTGGACCCGTCGCATCCCTAACTGCACACATCCCACCACAATAGCCCGTGCTGCACCGCCATTTCCTAAACAGATAGCCGTCGTCCTAGACCAGTCTCGATCGCTATCGTCATCCAAATCTAATAATGGCGCAATAAACCCTGTAATATCGGTGTTGGTGCCATGCCAGCCGTTCGGTCTCTTCCAGACAGTATTAACCGCACCGATGGAACGGGCCAAAGCACTAACGGAAACCAGATGCGATAGAATCGCCTGCTTGTGCGGAATCGTCACGCTAAACCCTTGGACCCCGATCACCTCAAAGCCGTCTACAGCAGTGGCAAGATCGTCCGGTGCAATGGGAAATGCAACATAAACAAAATCAGCATTCATCTCAGCAAGTGCCGCATTATGCATCACAGGAGACAACGAATGTTCAATGGGATGGCCAATAACGCCCAATAGTTTGGTCTTTCCAGAAATCATACAGTTACTCTACGATCGCAATATTCGGCTTGACCAATTCATCGGTATTCAACGTCAACTGAACATCGCCGATCGCCGCTTCATCCAAATGTAGTTCCGGCAACCCCGACAAATCTACTTCCTCTCCTTCAAGTGAATCCGAATCGACCTTAACCGTATAGAACTCAGGCTTCACGCGCTTGATGGGCAGATTGGCCACGAGCGCCGTCACTCGGCTGTTATTTTCAAGTGCAAAATCCATCGCATCTGCATCAAGTTCCACGTATTTAGAAACCACTTCTAGGATTTCCTTTCGCATTGACTCGATCATTTGCGGCGTGAGATCAGAACGATCGTGAGCCAGTACCAATTTCAATCGGTTTTTGACATCAATACGACTGTTGCGATCGCTAAGATTTGGGAAGAGTTTTTCAAGGAGTTCAATAATCATGACGCAGGTACAGAAGTCTAGAGGTCAGACGTAATCTAGGGACTTAACCCAAAGGTTCAGCATTAGAGTGCTTTAGTGAAGAAGTTTTTGATTTTTGAGAGCAAACCTTCCTTAACGGTCAAATCTAGAAACTCTACTTTCTCACCCTCCAGCCGTCGCGCAATATTCTCAAAGGCGCTTCCCGCTAGAGTCGGCTCACCAGACAAGACCAGTGGTTCACCTTTGTTCGTCGAGACAATCACCTTCTCATCATCGGGCACCACCCCAATCAGCGGAATCGCCAAAATCTCCTTCACATCTTCCACCGACATCATGTCATTAGCCGCCACCATCTTGGGTCGGAGTCGATTGATAATGAGGTGCGTTTTCTTGATGTTATTGGCTTCGAGCAGACCGATTACCCGATCGGCATCACGTACCGCCGAAATCTCCGGAGTCGTGACGACCAGCGCTTCCGTTGCCGCTGCGATCGCATTTTGGAACCCCATCTCAATTCCAGCAGGAGAATCCACCAACACGTAGTCAAACACCTTTGCCAGTGCCGCAATCAACTGCTTCATCTGGGCCGGATTGACCGAATCCTTGGTCCGGTTTTGGGCCGCTGGCAACAGCACGAGATTCGCACGGCGCTTATCTTTGACGAGGGCTTGCTCTAGACGACATTGCCCTGTAAGGACATCCACCGCCGTATAGACCACGCGGTTTTCCAAGCCTAGGAGCAGGTCCAGATTCCGCAGCCCAAAATCCGCATCGACGACCACCACTTTCCGGTTGCGCTGAGCCAGCGCCATTCCGAGGTTGGCAGTCGTGGTGGTCTTGCCGACGCCACCTTTTCCTGAAGTTACAACGATTACACGACCCATGGAACTGCGCGCCAAATTGGTTTGAAATGCCTATAGAATATACGTCAAAACGAGAGGCGTTGGGTCAAGTCATGTCTGCACAAGTTAGCGCAACGTCTGAATTCACCCGAGAAGGCGTCTACTTACCGCCCGATTCAGCCCGATCGGCCAAACGAATTTTAGTCAAACCCAATCTCGGCTATCCGGTCGGTGCGCCCGTGACCGTCAGCGTTGGCGTCCTAGGACACGTCCTAAAGTCCCTTCGCGCCTGCAATCCAACGGCTGAAATCCTCATTGTCGAAGGCGTCTGTTCACCCGTGAGCTTGAGTGCGATCGCGGCAAAACACAATATCTACAGTTTGCTAGATGCGGGAATGCAGCTCTTGGATGCGGACGAGTTGGAGGACTGCGAATACCCAAACCGATCGACTGAACCCGCCCGATTCCAGTCCATGTGGGCACCGAAGCTGCTGCAAGAGGTGGACTGCCGGATTAGCGTCGGCACCTTTAAGCGAACGATTTTGAAAGATGAGGTCTTGATTTCTGCGTCCCTAAAAAACCTCTACGGCCTATTTCCCCGATCGCGTTATAAAGCCCGCAGCGGCAACTCACGCGGCCAATTGCATCGTCCGTCAGTGCCATTAGTGTTGCAGGATGTTTATTTTACGATTGGGCATTTATTTGACGGGTCTGTGGTGGACGCGGATCTGCGGTTGGTCAGCAAGGATTGGAAACCCGACAAAGGTCAAACGGTGAACAGCGGACAGGTTTTTTGGGGCGACGATTTGATCGATTGCGATCGTCTAGCCTGCAAGACTTTAGGTGAAGATGTCGCCAGTTACTTGACGGCGATCGATCGGCTTCGGAGAGGGATGAAAGGATGAACGTTATTGTTCCAGACGAAGCACTTGTGGTTCGCGGTGATCAAAATTGAATCCCAACTAAATACTCACATTGAGAGGTGACATTATGAATTCAACAAGAGTCTATGCAGATTTTCATAATGCAGATGAGCAAGGTCGGGTAAGGCTGGGAGCATCTCACTTTTGTAGTGAGTAGAAATACTCAGTGCTAATTTCAAGAAAATACGTCAGGATTAAGATGCCGTCTTGAAAGTAAGATGCCA
>JAYUJY010000272.1:0-11347 GCA_043764895.1 Synechococcales cyanobacterium
GATTTATGAGCAGGTCGAACTTCCGGCAGCTCAAGCAGCGGTCCAACGGGTTTTGGACTCAGACGTCAACATTGAGCAATTGATGTTGAAACTGCTGAAAGAAGAAATTCGGAACAAGCCGGGGCGATTAGGCGGGATGGTGTTGCAAGCGGTGGGTCACTTTCGGGTTCCGACCTTGCAAGGGATTGAAACGCGATACGCCCTCCCCTCGGGAGACTAACCCGGTCGCTGAACGAGTTTTGAACGATCGAAACTCGGTTCAGCGGTCGGTCCATCCTATTCAAAAGGACGATGCCATGATGCAGCCCTGGATTAATCGAATAGTACCGAACTCGAAGTTAAGGGCGGCAGCGACTGGCATTAGTGCAGGTTTGCTGTTGCTAGGCAGTTTTACCGTTGCGGTGGATTTGGGTTTACTCCCCGAGTCCCGTCGCCCGAACACTTGGCATTGGTTTTTGGGGTTGTCGATGTCGAGTTTGGCCTCGGTCGGGACCTTGACGAAACTGGACCAATTACAAGATCCTCAGGACGATCGATCGGGTTTGCGCCCTTCAAGTGGCGTTCAGCGAAACGGTTCACTGTATGAACGAACGACCACGCAATTAGCGGTTCATTTATTGGCGATCGAACCGGGAACCCAGGCATTCCAATCGTTCACGGTGGCCAGTGCTGATGTGATGAACCATATCGGTCGGGTTCATGGAACGGTTCATCGCTCAATTGTGAACGATGTTCATGATGCTGTTCCCTATAGCCATGAACGGTTCATGAACGGTTCACCCAGCGCGGCTTTAGATGCATTGCAAGCGATTAATGAAATTCCAATGGAGACAATCCGTCATGATGATGAATCAGCCAAGTATGACGCTTATGGAAATAAACACGGGACGAATGGTGCTGTTATGGCAACCGAAGATGTGTGGGGTGAATCGACCCCATCAGCGGTCGTCCCTGCGGTCAAACCCAATAAGAGTGTCATCCGAAATAGTTTCTTTGGAGACATTGAATGTTGAGGGTGATCAGCGGGAATCGGATGGGTTAATCCGTGTTCAGTTCCTGGGAGTCTTCTTTCTACTGAGTGGCTTACTGTTGGGAAATTTGGACGGGGAGCGATCGAGTGTTCACGCTGATTGGATGGAGTCGGAGGTCGCCCATGCGAGTGAATATCGAGTTTGAGGGAAGTTCAACGGAGTTTGAGCAATTCTGTGAAACGCCGCAGCGAATGGCGCATCAAATGATGCAAGTGTACTATCAGGGGTTATTAGCGCACCCTCAAACAGTTGGATTACCTGCCGTTCAGCCTCCTTTATTAAGTGGGCAAGCGGTCTCTGCTTTCCCTGCGTTTGTTTCGGAACCCGATCGACCGTTTGTAAGTGACCTACCTTCAGCCCCAACATCAACGGGACTTTCACCCCCGACTGCTGTTCCGACCCGTCCATTGCCGCGACCGGGCAGACGGTTTCCCAAGGTAACGGCTCCGCTGCAATGTTTCTTAGTCTCTGCGCTGATTTCGATCGGCATCGTGGTGTGGGCGAAGAACCAATCGCCGTCAATTCCGCGTCAGAGTCCAGTGTCAGGACCGCCGAAGGCAAATAATCTTCCGACTAAATTACCTCCATTGCCGTTAATTCCGCGCCGGGGAGAGAAGCGTCCATGAATGGATTTACAGATAAAGAAATGCAAGCTGCACTAGAGTTTTTAACTCGAAATGCAGGAATGACTGCGCCGAATGCAGGAATGCCGCCGCCTGTCACCACTCAACCGCAACGGCCTAATACAAGTTCCGCGCCGCTTCCATCGCCGCTTCCTCAACCTGCGCCTGAAAGTGAGGGAGATCTGAGTGTGATTGCTCAAATGGTGACGACGATCGAAGGAAAACTCCGACCTGAGGGGATGGAATCCTTGTGGATTCTATTGACGCAACTCATTTTTAAACGGCAGCGGATTAATCGTTTTGAAGTGGTTAAAGGGATTGGATTCTATACCCTTTCGTTTTGTATGCCTTGGTTAGCGATCAAAGCGACCGGGTTTTCTAAGGCGGTTGCGGGGACGGCCTTTATGGTCAGTAGTAAAACGATTTTTCCGTTAGTTGGGTTACTGATGGTCGGTGCGTTGATGAGGGTGTATCGAAAACCGCAGCATTGTCTGATGCTGTGTGAAGTGACGATCGGATTCATTTTGTCGTGTTTAGTCTTTAGTCTAATTTGATGCAAGCCACCCCTTCCCAACCAACTCTTTATCGTCAAATCGGTGCTTTGGTCCAAGCGGCCTTTCAGTTTCCGGCTGGCGTTCAGCGCGATCAAGCTTTGCAATCAGTCGCCCTTCAAGCGCAGCAATGGGGCGTCCCTCGTGAGTACGTCGAACAGCAGGTGTCAGACTATTTGCAGCCAAAAGTGAATGTTCCGAGTCTAAATCCTGGGCAAGTGATGTTGACTCAAGTGGTGGATATTTTGGGTAAATTTGGGGTGCCGCTAGAACCGATTGGATCGATCGAAGGACCGCGTGTGTGGGTGCTGCGGCTAAAGCCGGACGATCGCAAAGGCATGGTCAAAGTCTCTAAAATTGAGCAGCATTTAGATGATTTAGCCTCTCGGGTTAAGGGGTTTGTGAATCCCATCATTGAGTACAAATCACCGATCGAAATTCAGGTTCAAAAGCAATATTGGCAATCCTGCCACTTAATTGATTATGTCAGTCCTGAAGTGATTGAACCTGATGATCCGTTTCGGCTAACGTTAGGTGTTCGAGTCGATAGCACCTTAAAAGTACCAGAAGTCGAACATATCCAAATTGCAGGTGCTCCCGGCAGCGGAAAAACGGCCTTGCAAAATGCCATGATTGGCGATCTAATGGTGCGGTATCCGCCGTGGCTATGCCAATGGGTTTTTATCGATATTGAAAAGGTTGGACTCAAAGCGTTTAATGGACTGCATTGGTTTTGGCGTGGAGTCGATCGATCGTTGCCCGATCGCGCCCTGACCGATCCAAAAGATGGCTACTTTGCCCTAGAGCAACTGCTCCTAGAACATGACCGCAGATTAGATTTATTTGACCATGCCAATGTAGATGATTTACGCCGTTATAACCGGAAGCATCGTCAACAGCCGCTGCCACATTTGGTTTGCCTGATTGATGAAGCTTGGGCGTTCCGACACCATGCAGGCCGATCGCTTTTCCCCAGCTTAGAGAGTTTGGACGCTCAAGTAAAAGCAGGTGAAACAGCGATCGACCATAAATTGATTGAAATTGCCCAGCGGTGTCGAAAGAGTGGCATTCATTTAATTGTGTCTACGCAACGAGCGAGTCAAGATGTGTTGAACCCGTTACTGAGAGCTAGTCTTTCAACTAAAGTCGCACTCAAAGCGTCAGATGAAGGAAGTTCAGCGGTGGCCTTTGGATATAAATGTGACTGGGCGATCAAACTGGGCAGGCGGGGTGATTTTTGGCTGGTGCATGACGATGGTGTGGAACGGCTTCAAGCGCTGTACATCGATCGGGATGAGTCGGTCGGATTGAATGGTGAAACGCGGTTGGATGAATTGATTCAAGGCGGTTATTTCAAATATCGGCGTTGGCGAGAGGAGGATGACCACTATTGGTCCACCCAGCCAGTCAATCTAGCTCCCCGTCACTTACCAAATGCGGCTTTCCAAGAACGGTCAGAGTTGAATGAGGAGGACGATCGGGAGTTGTACCTACAGTATCAAACGCTAGCGAATCAAGGAAGGGAGCAACGGCAAATCTTGATTGAGCTATTTGGACATCGCCATGGCAAACCGGAAACGGCAGCGGCAGGCAACAGCCGAAAACGGTATCTAGAAAAGATTGAAGAATGGAAACAAAGGTTTGAAAATGATTAACAGAACTCAAGTCATGAGCGGACTTTGGACCGTTGCCAGCGGTCTAATCTTAGGCAGTGCTCTTCTACAAGTGATGCCTCGATCGTCGAGTCCAGTCGCATCACCGACTCAATCGGTCATTTCCCCATCGATGCCCAACGAAGAAATCGGCTGGACGATTGTCCGTGCTTATATTCGGACGATCGCCTTTG
The DNA here is from genome assembly GCA_043764895.1 of Synechococcales cyanobacterium. Classification (GTDB taxonomy): domain Bacteria; phylum Cyanobacteriota; class Cyanobacteriia; order Leptolyngbyales; family Leptolyngbyaceae; genus JAAFJU01. The sequence continues at coordinate 4,052 of JAYUJY010000272.1, forward strand.
CCGAAGGAACGTGGTATCCCGGTCGGAAAGACATTGATGCTTACCGAACCCAGGCATTAAGTTACCGCCAAATTCCATTGAGCTATGCGTTCAAGGATCATCCCTACTGGACCGATCGGATTATTCCCTGTACCGGAGTGGGATCCCAAAGGCTCTGTAGTGCTTGCACTGGAGCCTTGCAATGGCATCCCGATACCTACGCTGCTGTTCGCGATCGGTGGAAGACGGCGTTCTGGTTTGAAGATGGAAAATTCTCACCGCGTAACCAAGACTTAGCCGGGATCTACAAATTGCAAGAGTTAGGCATTTGGAAAATTCTCTATGGCGGCATTGATTGGAAGCACTCTCAAGTCACCGTCAGTCGGACAGCTTTTTCTAAAGCACTTTCTCAATCTGCCAGTACCTGGGCGTCATTGCCCCGTTTTGAAGGAGATGGGTCTGGGTATCACGGGCAGGGTGCGAGGAGCATCGACAAACTGTACCCATTTTTTCTACAGCAATTACGATCGCAGGAGTCGTGAACATGGAGCGCCGAGAGTTTTACAGTTGGCTGGTATTCACGATCATCTTATGTGGATTTTCTATCCTGGCTGCGATCGCCTTTCTAATGGGCGCAGATTACGGCGTGGGTCTAGGTTTTCTGATTGCACTTCTCTGTGGGACAGCCTTTGGCGGCTATAACACCTGGACCATTCAGCAACAGTGGGACCGCTATCACCGTCGATTGCAGCGCCGACAGTTACCGATTCTTAGACGCCTAACGAGTCCTAGCGATCGTGAATATTGGGAATCCATTCAACGAGCGCGGGAAGTGGTGATCCAATGGGCCTTAGCGAGAGCGGAAGATTGTGTCCAAGCGGGTCACTGTCGAGACTGCGGTGCGAGTCACCATCTGTTGAAAGAGTATCCCTGGGATCCGATGCTCCATCGATCGGGCTGTTCGGCTCAGCAAGTGAAAGCCCAATTTGATGAAATTCGGTTGGCTCCCATGGTCGAACTTTTACAGTGTGAAGAGGAGCAAATCTTTCTCGATCGGTTGCAGGGATCAGCACGGGATTATCTGATTCAGTGTGTGCGTTATGCATTAGCAGAATGTGGGGAACAGGCCGATCGGTCGATGATTCTGCTTTATATCGCGCAAGAATATCAATGTTTTGCTTGGCAACAGGAAAGTCGCTATGGTGCGATCGAACTGGGCCGAAAACTGATTCAGGAAGTGGATTTAGAATTAGTGACCTCTGAACCCAATGCGCTATCGCGTTGAAGCGTGAACAACATTCATAGCCCAATCCTTTCAAGTGGGCCAGGAGATATCAATCATGGAAATGATCAATTTGACGGGTACGAGTTCGACTGATTGGCTTATCCCTCAAGGAAAGTCACTGTTCAAGACGCTGACCTCTGAAAAGATGCAACGGAGAGTGAGGGCGATCGTCCTGTTTCTCTTGGCCCTAGTGTTGCTGTTCATCGTGGGATGATCAAAACGATTCAAATCTCGTTGCAGCTTGCCTATCAAGAATTCGAGTTAGCGTTGCGGGATGTAGAACCTGTAGAAATTTCAAACGCTCAAGAATCTGAGCCTGTGGAAGAAATTTTAAACGCTCAAAAATCTGAGATTGTGGAAGAAATTCCAAACGCTCAAAAAACAGATGATAGTGAATCGGTCCCGACGATCGCAGCAGTCGTTTGAGATACGCGGGTTCGATCGCTCCGAAAAGAAGCTAGCCAGCAAGGGATTTGTAATGCTAGCCGGATGAGTAAGGCAGAGCTACTCGTTGCTCTTCAGATTTCTGGCCAGGTCATTCATCCTGGGGTTAACTAAGTTTTACTAAACGGTGAGTTGATCTATTTCTTTCTTCTTTCGTTTGAGAAGTGCCTCTAACTGCGTGACTTCATCTCGAAGTTGTTCCCGTTGCTCGGTAGATAATGATCGGATGGCCTTCTCGCTGACATTTTCAAATTGGGTGCGTAATTTACTAATTCGATCGACCACACTTTTACTACTCGGTGGACGAATTTTGGCTTTCAACGCTGAAAGGGAGAGATTCTGCTCTATTGTTTCTTTAAGTAATGCCTGCCGAAATTCATCTGCTTCAACTCGGCCAAGTTCGATCGCCTTGGTATATTGCAGTTTACCTGCATTGTAGGCATCAAGAATATCAGTAGGAAGATCAAGTAACGGGAGTCGAGAAGAAACAAAGGTTGTGATGCCAAGGTCCGGTGCGACCTCTTCAAAAATCTGCTCAATTTGCATCTGCACTTTGGGATCGATCGAAGACTTTCCTTCTAAGGCATTCTTTAATCGGTAGAGTGACTTGATGATACTCGATCGATCGGTTTCTAGTGCGAGAGTCAATAGGTAAAGCAGCTCTTCAGTGTCATCTAGAGCGTTAAGATCGCGTCTGCGGACGTTCTCAATCCGGGAAAGTTTCACCGCTGTTAGGTCATCGGTGGTGACAATATCTGCTGTAATTTCTGTCAATCCAGCCGCGATCGCTGCATCTAATCGTGTCTCCCCTGCGATCAGCCTAACAGTATCGTCTGGCAGTTTCTGAAGCCAAATCGCGCCACGAAAGCCGTAGGTCTGAATACTATGCACCAGTTCTTCAAAGGCTTTGGGATCTCGCTCCCGTCGTGAAACATAAGGACGACGTTGAATATCTGAAATTGAGATGCTGGCTTGAGAGATGGCACTGGGTGAAACAGTCGCTTGAAGTCGATCGCGTTCAGCAAGTAATGTCTGTTCAAGCTGAGTAATTTTCTCTTGAGCAAGAGTGAGATCTTCCTGAGTCTGCTTTGCTTTACTACTGGTGGAAAAGAGCGCAGAAACGCTGGGACGGGAGGCTGCCATAGGGATTGAATTTTGAATTGATAAAGGTTTAAGGGGATTTAGAAGATCGATCTTCTAAATCAAAAAATAGAGAGAATTTCTAGCTTAAGCACTAAACGCTAACATCTGGAGTCTGGATAGCGTCACACAATGCCTGAATGATGGGATCAAAATCTTTGCAAGCAGCATGTCCAGGACGATGAATAAACAGCGGCGCACGTCCTCGATTGGAGGCATTCTCGAATTCGGAGCTATAACGAATTCCTGAGAAGCAAGGAATTTTCTGGTCTTCTAAGACCGCACTAATTTCTGAGTAAAATGCTTTTTGGTCTGCATTATTAGCAACGCGCATGGGGATACCACCGAGCAACTCTGGCATTGGGTCGAGGTCGAGGGACTCCGCTTCAACCCGAATCCACTGAAGCAGCGAATCAATGCCCGTCAATTTTACCGACATGGGAATCGGGATCAAAATATGCGTTGCGACGGCTAAAGCTGAATAACTTAAGACATCCAGTGATGCTGGAGAATCCAATATGAGAATGTCATGTTCGAGAGGATATTTTTTAAAAGCACGTTTTAAAATGAACTCTCGTCCCGTACGGCTAGGCAAATCCAAGCTCACTGAGAGCATGACGTCACCCCCAACGCACACCTCAAAACTGCCATTTGGCTGACCCCACTCAGGCATTTGGAAAGGGTACTGTCCGCCGAAATTTCGATCGAATAGTGCAGCGCTGGTTTGTTCGGGAGGTCTATTGCCGTCTAATCCACAAAACCGAGCAGCGGAACCGTTGGTGTCTAGATCGATCAGGGCAACTTTTAATCCGAGTTGAGCCATACGATAGCCCAAGTGTAAGCCCAAGGTTGTTTTACCAATTCCTCCAGCATTGGCGACGATCCATAAAATAATCTGTCGTTCAGGTTTGACGCCTTGAAGAGTCGGTATGGTTAGCATAGGTTGGCGAAAAGTAGTGTTCATATTGAGTTAGAAGATCGATCTTCTAATCACTGAAGAGTTGGATTTATCTTACTGTATTCGTTGCCGATGGTGACACAAGATCAGTAATTTGAACCGAAATTGATATAATTTTACGATTAGAGAGTTACGATTATTTCAGGGTGACTCCTTAATTGTCAATGTAGAAACCTCTATTTCAAGCTGTTCGATCGTCGGTAAGCTGTTTTGGAGTTCTGAGGGAAGGTTCTTTTTGAGTTGGAAGGTGGAGACCCCGATCGGTTTTTGCATATCATTAAGGGCGTACTCCACAATCGTTTTGTCTTTGGACTTGCAGATGATAAGGCCAATGGTTGGCTCATCTCCTGATCGCCGTAGGAGATTATCTACCGCTGTCACATAGAAGTTCATCTTTCCTGAATACTCAGGTTCAAATTCACCCATCTTAAGATCGATCACAACATAGCAATGCAAGTGGGTATGGTAGAACAGCAAATCCAGTCTGTAGTCTCTGTTGCTGACTGCGATCGGATACTGACTACCCATGAATGCGAAGCCCATACCGAGTTCAAGTAGAAAGTCTCTAATATGGTCGATTAACCCTCGTTCTAAAGCACGCTCTTCAGATTCGTGGCTGATATTCAAAAAATCAAAGCAGTAGGGATCTTTAACCAATTGCCGTGCTAAGTCCGATTGTGGTTGTGGTAAAGCCCGATCGAAATTTGTGATTGCACTACCTTGACGTTGAAACAATCCGCTTTCGATTTGAAGGACTAAAATATTGCGACTCCAAGCATTAATGGCAGTCTCTTTGGCGTACCAGAGACGTTCTTCTGGGTTTTTAGTCTTTTCAAGTAGTGCGATATTGTGATACCAAGTGATTTGTCCAAGGACCGCTTGGACAATTTGCAGGTCGGGATAAGCCTCAGCAAATGCCCGCATATACATGAGATTAGACCGTGAGAATCCCTTCATATCCGGAAACTCGCGCTTCAGATCCTGTGCTAAGCGATCAATTACCTTTGCACCCCATCCTTTGTCTGACTGACGCTTCAGAATTTCGCATCCAAGCTCCCAGTAAAGCAGCACAAGTTCACTGTTTACGGCTAGAGCTGCGCGGACTTGAGCTTGACGGATACGGTCTTTCAGCGATCGTAAAAATGCTTCGTAATTTTCGGAGAGAACAGAATTCGTTTGAGCCATGCGAGAGACTAAATAAGTAGCTAGAAGATTAGCATACCGCTTCTTTCTCCCCTATAAACCACTAATTACTGCGTTAATCCTTGGCATCTAGCCGATCTCCTGAAGAATGTAGCTTTATCTAAGACGGTGTTTCACACTGATTAGCACTGTTTGGCGATGGTATTTTCCAGCAACAGTCGCTACAAATCAAGACTGCTACATTCCTACGATCGACTGATCAGTGACCGATCAGTATTGCTAGTCCTGATTTAATAAGCGCCGAAAATTTCGTTTCGCATTATTGCGCTCCTCAACGATCGGATTCAAAAACATCAAAGTACGGTTCATGGCTTAGTGTTTAAATGGGCGATTGTCCGTCTAGGGCGAGTACCTGAGGGTCTAGACCACATTACCAAATGAGTGACCGGATTTTTGAATAGTTAAGAAAGTTTGGCACGTCTAATTGAATTGCATCGGAAGCCGATCGAAGTCCGACACGAGTGGCAACGATCGATCCCCTCTCTCTCTTTGTCTTGTATTGGCAGTGGCTGCTCGTGAAAATAGATAGATTAGAAAGATTGGCTAAACTTTCGGTCGTCATAGTGGAGAGAAGTGAAACCCGTGCCAATAATTCAGACAATAGTGTGAGCCTGAGAAGTGAGGCTCCAACACCATAGTATTGAATATCCCGATTGTACTGTTCTATGATGAGTGAACAATTTAGGACAGGTGTACTCATGCTATCTCTCGACGAATATAGCGAACTCTGCCACGGTGCCAAAATAGAACTGCTTCAAAGTCGCCTAATCATCGGCGAAAGTGACAATCACACCCGCCATCTGTTCCAGCAAATCTTGCGTGGCTGGGGACTCGAAGCCGCGATCGTCCTTGCCCCAGTTTCCCTTTGGCGCAACGCACTAACCCAAGCCTTCGGCTGCTCAAATACCGACGACCTAGACAAGCTCCAAAAATGGGCCGAATCCTTCCAATACGATCCCACACTGCCGCCATTCATTTCTGGCAACTGCTCCTGGCAAAACGGACTGTGGAAACAAACCCTGACGATTGCAATGTTTGGCTTAGACCATAGTGAAAATTAGGACACCATACCAGTCTCGGTGTCCTCAATCGTCTGGGAAATGATGCCCTCAGGCCCGATAACTATTTTCACCTTGGTACTCCTGGACAAACTCAGTACGAATATTACCTTCAAGGTCCAGCGCAATGGGTCGTCGAATGGGTGCGACCCGGCGTCGAAAATCATGTCCGTATCGACAAACGATCGCGCTACGAATCGGCAGGCGTTCCCGAATTGACAATCCTGGACGCAAAACACCAGACCGTTGAATTTCTCCGTCTGATTGATGGGCGTTATCAACCACAGCAAACCGATGCCAGCGGACGCTATGTTCTTTCCAGTATTCCCGGTCTAACCTTTTTAACGGAAAATCTATGGCTGACAAAGGAGGATAACAAACTTACTCATCCCATGGAAAAGCATTTCTTTGAGATTGCCGCCAACGCAGTACAAATTTCCAATCGTCGCCCCCGTTACACTGAAGCAGGTCTAGACTTCCACGATCGCCCAGCATTCCCCATTGAATTAGAGCCAGTTCCCATCCCCTTTGGAGACTTTGCCTACTGGACTCCGGAATCCAAGTTTGAATTCGCTGATGGAAAACCGGACATTGGAGGAGCGGAAGGAGTGAGAGGATTAACAGGCATGATGTTGATGACCTTTGGACTCATAGAAGCGGTCAAACTTTTTCATCCAAAGGACTGGGTACAGACATTGATTCGCCTACGGTCGATCGACGTAATGCCGTTCGAAGAGGCCCCAGTCTGGAAACAAGCAATCGAAATTGCCATATTTTTGAGAGATCAATACGACTGTAGTCACGTCGCTGTTTCTGGTGATTTGGTTGACCTCGGAACCTTAACCGCCTGGTCTGATTTCGTCATCATCGCTTGGGGTTTACCGCAGGAACGATGGTCGCCGAACATTCTAGATCCATACTCTGCCCTGAACCAGATGAACCCTGACTACAACATTCACTTGGTTTGCGGAGAACGACCTAAAGGCGATCGGGAAGAGAAATGGATTCAGACTGCGATCGACCTTTAACGCTTCCCCCCTCTTTCGATCGTTCCCGATCGCCCCCTCCAATTGGTCCATGCGCGATCGCCTCTCTCTTCCCCCGACATCCTCCCTCCACTTTTAATCCTTATACTCTAAATAAGTAACCTTATCTAGAATATGATAATGATGTGATGAGAATAGAGAAAGGGAAGAGGAAGAGGACTCGAAAGTGAGACGCAGTGTGGG
>JAYUJY010000273.1:0-50987 GCA_043764895.1 Synechococcales cyanobacterium
GACGAAGAAGGCGTACGAGAGTACCGTCCAAAAATTCATGCGCCAAGCCAACATTCCTGGGTTTCGGAAGGGCAAAGTGCCTCGCCAGGTGATTGTGCAGCGCTATGGAGCGATGGGCATTAAGGCGACCGCGCTTGAGGACATGGTTGAGAAAGCGGTCCAAGACGCGATCAAGCAGGAAAATATCGAAGCGTTGGGCAATTTCCAGCTCAAAACTGAGTTTGAAGAACTGATTGCCAACTACGAACCGGGCACTGCGCTGACGTTTAAAGCCGCTATTGATGTCCAGCCTGAAGTCAATCTCACGGACTACAAGGGTTTGACGGTTCAGGCTGAAGACGTGAAGGTGGATGAATCCCGCGTCGATGAAGCTATTGAGCGCTATCGCAAGCAGCTTGCAGTCCTCGTGCCCATAGACGATCGTGCGGCAGAGATGGGCGATGTGGCCGTTGTGGATTACCACGGTCGATATACCCCTGAAGGCGGCGAAGAAACCGATGTCCCCGGTGGCCAAGCGGATGATTTCACAATCGATCTTGAGGAAGATCGGTTCATTCCCGGCTTTATTGATGGCATTATTGGCATGAAGTCTGGCGAAACCAAAGACGTCACAGCCACCTTCCCCGAAGATTATCAAGCGGATGAATTGGCAGGTCAAGTTGCCACGTTTACCATGACGGTAAAAGAGCTGAAGACCCGCGAACTGCCGGATGCTGACGATGATTTTGTCAAAGAACTCACCGACGACGAAGTAGGCAGCATTGAGGAGTTGCGAGGCAACCTGACCAGCAACTTCCAGAAGGAAATCGACGATAAGAATAAGCAAAACAAAGAGACCGCCATTCTCAATGAGTTGCTCAACCATATCAATGTCGAAATTCCTGAAACCCTGCTCGACCGGGAACTCAACTTCATGTTGAACCAAACGGCGACGCAGCTTCAGCAGCAAGGTATGGACATCCGTCAGATTTTTACCCCAGAAATGATTCCGGCCCTTAAAGAGCGTTCCCGCCCTGAAGCGATCGATCGAATCAAGCGGACCCTCGCCCTCGGTGAAGTTGCAAAGCTCGAATCAATTCAGATTGATAACGTTGTCTTAGCCACCCGAATTCAGGAAACCCTGGTGGAGCTGAAGAACGAAAACGTTGACCCCAAGCGTTTACGAGAAGTCCTCACTGAAGAGTTGCTCAAAGAAACCATCTTGGGTTGGCTCGAAGAAAACTGGACAATAGAACTCGTTCCAGAAGGAACCCTGACGCCGATCGAGCGCGAATTTGACGACGATTACGACGACGACGATGATGACGATGCGATCGAAGTGGATGCGATCGAAGTGGATGCGATCGAAGCGTAACAGGTTACCGTAGGGACCACTGGTATTGGCCCGGTTCGCTAGGGCATTAATCTAGTTCGCCAAGGCCAATCCCCAACTCATCCTCTCATCGCCTAGACACAAAACCGATCGAGTGCCCCTCAAACCTGTCGTCAAATCCGTACCCATTTTAGGTTTGACACTCCAACAGTTCCCTGAAAACTGAGGCATAATAAGTTTGTTAAGCAAAAGACAACCTTAGTAAGAGTGAATTACGGTCAGCGTGCTGGTCTTGGTCAACTCAAAATAAGTTTTGTCTTAAACCGTCTAAGTCCCCTTAAAATCTCGTTTGGACTGAATATAATGCTCTCTCAATCCGCTGGCTACGAACTGACAAGCTTTTCCCGTCACCAGGAAATTCTTTCCGCCTCAGTGGTTCCGATGGTCGTTGAGCAGTCTGGACGTGGTGAACGTGCCTTTGACATTTACTCTCGACTGCTTAGAGAACGCATCATCTTTCTAGGGACAGACGTCAACGACACGATCGCCGATTCGATCATCGCGCAGATGTTATTCCTGGAGGCCGAAGATCCTGATAAGGATATTCAGCTTTACATCAATTCCCCCGGTGGATCCATCACCGCAGGAATGGGCATATATGATACCATGAATCAGGTGAAGTGCGACGTTGCAACGATTTGCTTTGGACTAGCGGCTAGCATGGGAGCGTTTTTACTCTCGGGCGGTGCCAAAGGAAAAAGGATGTCGTTGCCGAGTTCGCGCATCATGATCCACCAACCCCTTGGTGGCGCTCAGGGTCAAGCGGTTGACATCGAAATTATGGCCAAAGAGATTTTGTACCATAAGAGCACGCTTAATGGACTGATGGCAGACCATACGGGGCAGCCGCTGTCTCGCATTGAAGATGACACTGAGAGAGATTTCTTCATGTCGGCGGAAGAAGCGAAGGACTATGGGATTATTGATAAGGTGATTTATCGTGAAGACCGGATGGGACTCATAAGCGCTCCAACGTTGGTCGCTGCTTAGTCAACCGGGATGACCGTTTAAACGCTAGCCTACTCAATGCTAACCTGGACGACCATGCCGCGCGAGGATAATAGTCCCTATGCCCAAAACCTACGACTCTCATTTGAAATGTTCTTTTTGTGGGAAGTCTCAAGAGCAAGTCCGTAAGCTCATTGCAGGTCCCGGCGTGTACATCTGTGATGAATGCGTGGATTTGTGCAATGAGATTTTAGATGAAGAGCTATTTGATACCGGATCGTCGCCACAGCCTGTGCCTAGGCGGGATCAGCCTCAAGAGAAGCGTCGAATCCGGACAACCCCCATCACCATGGGGCAAATCCCTAAGCCTCGCGAAATTAAGATGTATCTTGATGAGCATGTCGTAGGTCAGGAAGAGGCTAAAAAGGTTCTGTCTGTTGCAGTGTATAACCATTACAAACGCCTGACCTATCTAGAATCCCACGGCGAAGAAGGAAAACCCGCTGACGCGATCGACCTTCAAAAGTCCAATATTCTTCTCGTCGGGCCAACCGGATCCGGCAAGACGCTTCTCGCTCAAACGCTGGCGCACATCCTAGACGTGCCCTTTGCTGTGGCAGATGCGACGACGCTGACAGAGGCGGGCTACGTAGGCGAGGACGTCGAAAATATCTTGCTGCGGCTTTTGCAGGTTGCGGATTTGGACGTTGAGGAAGCTCAGCGCGGCATTATTTACATTGACGAAATCGATAAGATTGCGCGTAAGAGTGAGAACCCGTCGATTACCCGCGATGTCTCTGGCGAAGGCGTTCAGCAGGCGTTGCTGAAAATGCTTGAAGGCACGATCGCCAATGTTCCTCCTCAAGGCGGACGCAAGCATCCTTATCAAGACTGCATTCAAATTGACACCAGTAATATTCTGTTTATTTGCGGTGGTGCGTTTGGGGGGCTAGATAAAATTGTTGAGCAGCGCCTTGGTAAAAAATCCATGGGCTTTGTGCAGTCAGCGGGGGACACCATTTCTCGTGAACAGCGATCGGCCAATTTGCTGAAGAAAATGGAAGCGGATGATGTGGTGAAATTTGGAATGATTCCAGAATTCATCGGTCGGATTCCCGTGACGGCAACTTTGGATCCGTTGGACGAAGAGGCTTTGATGGCGATTCTGACAGAACCCAAGAATGCTTTGGTAAAACAATATCAGAAGCTTCTGAACATGGATAACGTCCATTTGGAGTTTCGGCCTGATGCGATTAAAGCGATTGCCCATGAAGGCTACCGCCGCAAGACAGGTGCTCGGGCGTTGCGAAGTATTGTGGAAGAGTTGATGCTGGACTTTATGTATGAGGTGCCATCGCGCAAGGATGTGACTCGCTGCGTGATTACGCGGGAAATGGTTGAGAAAAAGTCCACGGCTGAACTCTTGATTTTGCCAACGCCGCTGATGAAGCCGGAGTCTGCATAGCTTGGATACTGCACTAGAAATCAGTTTGGAACCAACGACGATCGAAGTGCGAGGGGCGGCGGCTTCTTACCAGTGGGTGACGGCTGACGGCTCAAGTCGGACCGATCGTCCGGTGCTTGTTTTTTTGCATGGGTGGGGTGGGTCGAGTCGATACTGGCGATCGACTGCTAAGGCTTTAGTAGATGTGTACGACTGCTTGTTGTATGACTGGCGCGGGTTTGGGAAGAGTGCGATCGCAGCAGAGTCGGTGGCAAGTGATTACGCTTTGCAAGCTTATGCGGATGATCTAGCAAGTTTGTTAGGCCAATTGGGGATCGATCGGGTGTCCGTGATTGCGCATTCCTTGGGGACTTCGATCGCGCCTTATTTTATAACGCAGTGGAGTGGGACCGTCGAGCGAGCGGTGATGACCTGCGGTGGGGTGTTTAAGTTTGATGCCTTGGCGTATTCCTTGTTTTACCGAGTGGGCCAGGTGATTGTCGGAATCCGTCCGAAATGGTTTTATGATTTACCGGGGATGGATTGGTTTGTGATGCAGCGGTTTGTCCATCGAATGATTCCCCGCAGCGATCGGGCTGAATTTATAGATGATTATTTGAGTTGTCAACCCGCAGCGGCGCTTGGGGTTTTGCTAGATGTCGCGAAGTCGAAGACCTGTTTAGAACTCGTTGAAAATATTAAGCAGATTGGAATACCCGTACTGATGATCTCGGGACAAAAAGATAAGATTATCCCAGCATTGTTGGGGAAGAATGCGGCAAATTTGAACGATCGGATTGCTCATCAAGTCTTGAAAAAGGTGGGTCATTTTCCAATGTTGGAAGACCCAGACGTTTTTCAAGCTGAGGTGCGATCGTTTTTGGGAAAACATTCGTAGGGGTCAATGGCATTGACCCGGTTCGCCAGAGATTCATATCCCAACCGAAAAAATTACAATTCTCCGCGAATCGCCTGCTTCATTTCTTGGACAGCTCGTTCAATCCCGACCAACACGGCACGACTAATAATCGTATGACCAATATTTAACTCCTCCATCCCCGGAAGCTGAGCTACCGGATAAACATTCCAATAGGTCAACCCATGTCCTGCGTTCACGCGCAACCCAAGCTCGATCGCCAGCTCACACCCGAGTTTCAGTTGATGAAGTTCTTTGGCTTGGACATCGCCTTTCGCTTCGGCATAGCGTCCCGTGTGTAATTCAATAAACTTGGCTCCCGTTTTCGCAGACGCCTGAATTTGGTTCGCTTCAGCGTCGATGAAGAGACTCACAGGGATGTTTGCCGTTTGAAGAATAGACACCACATCAGTCATCCGATCGAGCTGCCCAAAAATATCAAGCCCGCCTTCGGTCGTCACTTCTTCTCGGCGTTCCGGCACCAGGGTGACGTAATCCGGCTTAATATCAAGCGCTATTGCGACCATTTCATCCGTTGCCGCCATTTCGAGATTGAGATGGGTCCGCACCGTTTCACGTAAGATTTTGACATCGCGGTCCTGCATATGGCGACGATCTTCGCGCAGGTGAACCGTAATTCCTTCGGCTCCAGCCAATTCCGCAAAAACCGCTGCCGCGATCGGATCAGGCTCCACGGTATGGCGAGCTTGCCGAATGGTAGCGACATGATCGATATTGACTCCGAGCGTAGGCACTAGAGGATACTCTCCCAACGATGTTGAGTCCTCATTTTAACGCTAGAACTCGGTAGAATGGAAGTAAAGATATAGAGAATCAACACCTTCAACCCTACCCCTTAACCATGCTGAAAGAATTGCGATCGACCTTGCTTCACACCCTCACATTGCGATGGGTTTCGGTGATGGGAATGGTAATCCTCTCAGGAATGCTCTTCGTCACCCCTGCTTGGGCCATGGGCGGGACGCTCCCACCGCTGAATCAACCTGCTCCCCCGTTTTCGTTGCCAACCAATACGGGGGATGGACAGATTAATCTATCGGACTATCAGGGGAAGTGGCTGGTGGCTTATTTCTACCCTAAGGATTTCACCTCTGGCTGCACGGTCGAGGCCCAGCGATTCCAAAAAGATTTGCCCCAGTATCACGATCGCAATGCTGAAATCATTGGCATTAGCGCAGACTCAGTGGATTCCCATGCGGAGTTTTGTGACTCAGAAGGGCTAAAATTTCCGCTCCTCGCCGATGAAGATGGGTCAGTCAGTAAAGCCTATGGCTCATGGCTGGGCTACGTGTCATCCCGACATACCTTCATCATTGACCCAACGGGAACCTTGAAAGCCACTTTTTTGGGCGTGAATCCTATCATTCATAGCAAGGAAGTTTTGGTGAAACTTGATGAGCTGATCAAGGCCGCGTGATTCTTAGCGGATTTAACAACACCTGGCGGCTGAAATCGCCAGGGCAAATGATGAATCTTATTCCTTAGAAATTTTGTTTTGCAAACCTATAGTAAAGATCTGCTCTTTATACATGAAATTTACGTGGAATCACTGACAGCAGCTCTCCCTAGAACTACAGTGAGTTAGCTTGAAATTTTAAATTAGAGTGGTCTCTTACTATGAATCAAACCCTAACAGCGCACCCGATCGCTCACTCTTCCGTTCAGCCATTTGACCGTCAACCCGTCGCACTAGACCCTCTCAACACCACCGCTAACACCCCATCTAAAACCGCATCATTTAACAGCCCTTCCTCCCGCCAATCCAGCCAATCAAGCGTCATCAGATCACCAAGGGAGAGCCTCTCAACGGCCACCACGAATCTCAACCTTTTCAACTTCAGCCATATACCCGGCCAGACTGACACCTTCACCGATAGCCGATCGAAGGCTACGGCCCTTTTCAAAAACAGCACCGCATTTGCCAACGGGGAGGCCAATGCGACGTTTATCGGCGGACTCAATACCCCGATTGCGGAGACCCACGTCGCGATTAATACCTTCAATATTGCTAGCGGAACAGGGAAACGCTACAACGCTGACTCATCCAGCATCGCGATCGTCAAAGGTCTAGACTTTTACCTCGCACCCAAAGAAACATTTAAGTTTGACTTTAATGGCTTAACCACACTAGGCGCTGACTCAACGTCTTCTCGTGAGACCGCCTTCGCCCGGAGCAAAACTCGCATTGTCATCTACGCAACAGATAGTTACGGGACCCAAACGACCCTCGATCGTCTGTTAATCAGTACTCGTCAGACCTCTAAGGGTTCAGAACTTAATCTTAAAGCAAGCAATGGATTTGGCCTAAGCACCACGACTCAGCCGCTCTCATTAACCTCCAACGCACTCAGCTTCAACGGCACCTACAGCCGCACCTTCGACACCGCAACCCAACTCAGCTTCGTCGCTACTCAAACCACCCAAACGAAGGCTAGGCGATCGCACCACCGATAATCGCACCACCGATCAAGAATCACAGCTCAGCTAGACGAATTTGGCGGTTCTTCTAGCTGTTGTTTTTCGCGTTTCAAATCGGCTTCGAGCGCTTGGATTTGTTCTCGTCTGGCTTCAAGTTCAAGGGCACGCCGATCGACTTCTTGATTTTTCAGGGTCAACGACTGCCGCCACATTTCGGCCCGATCGGCTTCTTGCTTCAAAAATTCAGGGGTGATACCAGCGACCAAGTAGGTTTTCACTAGATGAAGAATCCAGGGTTTGGCGTCTTGAACCAGCGTCACCTCCCGTGCGTCCGTCACATTGAGTAACACCCAATTTCCGGGCAACTGGGCGACCGCTTGGGCATTGCTAATCACAGCAGGTTCGGCATCTAGGAGACGCCAAGATTCGTCAGACTCCTCAAATGCCAACAACATAAAGCCCGGTGCAGACGCGGAGTCAATAGGCAAAACTTGAGCGAGATAGCGCATTCTAGAATCTCTTATAATTTCCACTACAGGAATAGTCATTCGGTCTGAAATCAATCCTACCGCACCCGACCTTCTTAGAGCATCGCCAAACGAGCCTGAATCAACTCAGCCTGTTTCTCAACTTCCGCAAGGGCGTCTTTTGCACCTTGAACAACCTCGGCGGGGGCTTTATCCGTGAATTTTGGGTTGCTGAGTCTTAAACGACCTGATTGCGCGTCACTCTCAGCCTTCTTGAAATCCTTCTCAAGTTTAGTTCTTAGGGCATTGATATCGACCAGACCTGCCAGTGGGATGAGAACTTGGACTGTCCCCACCACGCCCGCAAACATTTTCTGAGCGTCCGAGGACTCACGAACCAAACATTCTGGGTCCGATGAGTGACTAGATTCAGCGATCGCAGCAGAGCCTAGCACGGACTGTGATCCCAAAACCTCGTCCTTAAACTGCCGAACTTGCTCAAACGTGCGCGATCGATCGGCGTCTGAGAGCAGATTATCTTTGGTGAAGAAAATGGTATACACGAGACCCACAACTTCCAAAATAGGCGGCAGAAAGGCGATGCGATGCACGCTTTCAAAGGCAGCCCAAATCAAGCTCAAACTAAACCACACAGCAAACAGCGTTCCCGCACCCAAAATAAACTTGCGATATTCAGAAATCAGGTTAAACAGCGCTTCGATGGCTTCTTGAATTTCTAATTTCTCCAGCCAGGTTTTCTCGCTCCAAGCTTTGCGGTTGCTGATGCGGATGGTTTCGAGGAGCTGGGTGGCTCCGGCGGACTGAGTGGTGGGTTTGACGGCAGTGGGAACGGGGATGGTTAGGGTTTTCAGTCGGGCTAGGTTTTGGATATAAATCTGTCCGGTTTGCAGGATGGTGCGTTCCCGATCGCTTTCCGATTGCAGAATCGCTTCAATTTTTTCACCGGGTTTGATTCCCGCTTCAGCTCGAAGGTTGCGAATAGTGCGGATGGTCCCAATGATCAGTGCAAATTGCGATTCAAGATCGGGGTTAATCAAGCTTAAGTCCGGCGTCGGGTAAGGCTCTAGGGCCAGACTGACCGTGCCGATCGCATCTTTCTGCACCACCGTATGCCAAATTTCTTCGGTGATGTGGGGCATAAATGGATGCAGCAATTTCAGGGTGCCTTCGAGGATAAGGGCGAGGGTTTGCTGCGCGACAAGTTTGGTGTTGGGATCGTCTCCCTGCAAGCGATATTTCACCAGTTCGATGTACAAGTCACAAAAATCGCCCCAAATAAATTCATAAAGCTGCTTGGCGGCTTCTCCGAGAGAAAACTGATCGAGATTTTCGCGCACTGCGTTGGTGACTTGGTGATAGCGCGACAAAATCCAGCGATCGCACAGTTCAAGCTTTGCAATCTCCGGCGCGCCCAATTGTTCTGGCGTCTGGCCTTCGAGGTTCATCAACACAAACCGGGAGGCATTCCAAAGTTTGTTGGTGAAGTTGCGGGAGGCTTCGACGGATTCGGACAGGGAATCGTCTTTGCTACCGGGCTTGGGGGGAGTCGGTTCTTTGCCAGCGGCACGATCGTTGACCCGTTGGTTATAGATTTTTCGATTCAGTTGGAGGGTAATGTCTTGACCTGCACCTGCGACTTCCCGAATCAGGGTGTATCTCAGCGCGTCGGTGCTATATTCATCAATCAAAATCAATGGATCGACGCCATTATTTTTCGACTTCGACATTTTTGCGCCCGTTTCATCGCGCACGAGGCCGTGAATGTAGACCTGTTTAAAGGGCATTTCTCCAGTGAAATGCTTGCCCATCATGGTCATTCGGGCGACCCAAAAGAAAATGATATCGAAGCCTGTGACCAGCGTGCTCGTGGGGTAATAGCGCTTGTAATCCGCTGTGTCATCGGTTCCCCAGCCTAGGGTTGAGAACGGCCATAGTCCTGACGAAAACCAGGTATCGAGGACATCAGGATCTTGTTCAAGTTTGACGGCTTTTCCATATTTTGCTTCTGCAAGTTTTGCGGCCTCTGCCTCATTTTTTGCCACAAAGAACGGCGTCGAATCGGTAATCACACCGCCTGTTTCATCCACGGCATACCAAGCTGGGATCTGATGCCCCCACCACAACTGCCGCGAAATGCACCAATCCTTCAAGTTCACCAGCCAATCGCGGTAGACCTTTTTCCATCGATCGGGCACATATTCCGGCGAGTTGTGGTCATCAAGATCCGCCAACGCTTTTTTCGCGAGGGGTGCGGTGTTGACAAACCACTGCGTCGAGAGGAGTGGCTCGATCGGGACGCCACCGCGTTCGCTGTAGGGAAGGGTGGTTTTATAAGGTTCGATTTTGACGAGATTACCCGCTTTTTCGAGGGCTTCAACGACGGCTTTTCGGGCATCAAAGCGATCGAGACCTTCAAAATCGCCTGCATTTTCGTTCATCGTGCCGTCTTTGTTCATCACGTTGATGAAGGGCAAGTCATGCCGTTTACCCATCTCGAAGTCGTTCGGGTCATGGGCGGGGGTGATCTTCACGCATCCGGTGCCGAAACTTGCATCGACATATTCATCCGCAATAATCGGAATGTCCCGGTTTTGTAGGGGCAGCGTCACGGTTTTGCCGATCAAGGCTTTATAGCGATCGTCGGTCGGGTTCACAGCCACCGCCGTATCGCCCAACAGCGTCTCGGGGCGCGTCGTCGCAACTTCAATAAAATCGTCGGTGCCTGTGATCGGATAGCGGAAATGCCACAGGTTGCCATCGATTTCGCGGTTGTCTACTTCAAGGTCAGACACGGCAGACTGGCTCGCGGGACACCAGTTCACTAAATAATTTCCGCGATAGATTAAGCCTTCTGCGTGGAGCTGAGTGAAGGCGTGCAGGACAGACTCAGAGAGTTTCGGGTCTAGGGTAAAGCGTTCGCGAGACCAATCCGCAGAGAGTCCGAGGCGACGCAATTGATCGGTAATCGTGCTGCCAGACTCTTTTTTCCATTCCCAGGTTCGGGCTAAGAATTTTTCCCGGCCCAAATCTGCGCGGGTTTTGCCTTCTGCTTTGAGCTGCTTCTCAACGATCGTTTGGACGGCGATGCTGGCGTGGTCGGTGCCGGGGAGGCAGAGGACGTTTTTGCCCAGCATTCTCTGATAGCGGACGATCGTGTCAATCAGCGCCGTGTTGAAAGCGTGCCCCATGTGCAGGCTTCCGGTGACGTTCGGCGGGGGAGTGACGATCGAGTAATAGTCACCGTCCTGCTTCGGGTCTGCCTTGAAGACTTCGTTTGCTTCCCAGAAGGTTTGCCACTTGGTTTCGGTGGTCTTGGCTTCGTACTGGCTGGAAAGGGTGGGAAGGGTTGCGGTCATGGGGACTAGGGGCGATCGCGCTTAGGGTTCGTTAGGGTAATTATGATAGCGGGTTTTGGGTCGGTGGGGTGGGGTTTTGGGCAAGGCGATCGATGGGCTTATGGGATTGGAACGATACAGAAATTGTTATAGTGAGGAAATCAGTCTTTGGGACAGGTACTCCTAATGTCAGTAACAGAAATGCAGCGGTTGGTTCAATATGTGACCGACAACCAAGGAACCCAGACAGGTGTTATGGTCCCGATCGATCTTTGGGAGGAAATTTTAGGGTCTTTAGATGGCAGTGAATGGTCCGCCATTGACGAGGAGGATTCTAAGGAGAAAATTTTGGCAGACTTATCCGAAGCAATGCGATCGACGCGCGCAGGTGAAGTGTTTCCGATCGAGCAGCTTTGGGAAAAAGTCTATGAGTGAACTGGACGTGAGGGAGCAAGACTCAATCAAGATTGTCTTCTCTGTTCCTTTCTTACGCCGTTTGAAGTCCCTAGCCAAAAAGTATCGAAAGGTTCAACAGGATCTCGAAACTGTCCTGACTTCTCTGAAATCAGGTGATTTCCAGGGCGATCGGATTGTAGGACTAAAGGATAATATTTTGTACTGAAGACGCGGGCTAAAAATAGTGATATTCCAACGGGAAAGAGTGGCGGATATCGGATCATTTATCAGGTTAAATCTGATCGATTAGTCCTGTTACTTCTCATTTATGCGAAATCAGATCAGGTCAATGTATCACCAGATGAGATTCGTGAGGCGATCGTACAAAGTGAACCATAGATTGGAGACTGGGGATGATGGCGATCGGTTGGTCGTGTTAAATTAGGGATCGAGGCATCGAAACATACGCCATCGATCGACGGTGAAACCTTTATCAATCAAATTTTGGAACGCTTTCAGGTTGCCGATCGCCCATGAGCCGCTATGTTGTAAACATTCTTGCAAGTCGAGATATTGATGAGATTTCTGAGTATTTTGCAACGGTCAGTCTCACGGCAGGCGATCGGTTTTCCCGAGGCTTCAACCGCAAGTGTAAGCAATTAGTAGCCTTTCTTAACAGCGGCAAAGGTTAGGCAGATGTTCACCCCCTGCCTGCGAGGACTTTCTCTGGAAAATTATATGATTTTCTATCGGATTTTAGATAATGGCATCGAAATTTTGCGAGTGGTCAATGGTCGTCGAGATTTTGAATCTATTTTTTCAGATTGGAGTTAAGAATTGAGGGGGCGGCGATCTGTGCCCTTACGGCGACGGAGGAGGGCGATCGTTCTTTGAGTAGCGCCAGTGGTTGAAGGGACGAACGAAGCGATCGGGTGGAGTGTTTCCGATTCCCGTTCCGGGAGGCTTTCTGCTAGGGCAGAGGCTTTGCCAACGCCAACGATCGGCTTTGGGAGGTGGTTGATGGAGATTCGATTGCCCATCCAGAGCCAACGGTTGGCAGGGGTGATTCGTCAGTTATCATAGGTGATAGTACAGATTCTAAGGGAGTTTGGGGGATGTCTTTAGCTGAACTATTGCCGTTGGTTGAGGGTTTGAGTCAACCGGATAAAGAGCGACTTTTTGAGTATTTAGGTGATTATGTTGGGTTAGATGACCTAGATGATGAATCAGAAGAGGTCGTTTTAGAGAGCTTGCGGGTGTCATTAAAACAGGTTCGGTCGGGAAAGATTCATCCGATCGCGGATCTGTGGGAGGGCATTAATGTCGGAGGATAGTCCGCAGTTTGAGCTGTTGTATTCGGATGAGTTTAAGGCGCGGTTACGATCGCTTGCCAAACGCTATCGCAAGATTCAGGTTGATCTTCAACCGTTACTGGATGATCTCAAAGCTGGAATTTTTGAGGGCGATCGATTGTCTAGGACAGGGGAAAATCCAGTTTTCAAAATTCGGCTTAAAAATAGCGATATTCGGAAGGGGAAGAGTGCGGGATATCGTGTGATTTATGAGGTTCGAGGTTCGGTATGCGTGTTGCTGATTGTGATTTATTCAAAGTCAGATCAGAATACGATCGTGGCTGATAAAATCCGAGCAATTATTGATGAATTTGATGGAGAAGAGGGTCGATCGCGCTTATAGGTCGTAAGGTTATTTATGATATCGGTTTTTGGGGCGATGGCGGTCGTCTCGTGGGCTATGTTAAATTATGGATAAATCTGCGATCGATAGGAGACTTGCTCAATGAGTATTACGCTAACTCCGGATCAAGAACACTTGATCGAAACCAAGCTTGCATCTGGTAAATACTCTTCTATTCAGCACTTGATTGGGACAGCACTTCGTCTTCTGGATGAGTATGAGATGGAAGATGCTGCATGGATAGAAGATTCTCGGATTAAAGTAGAAGAAGCGATCGAGGCATCGAAACATACGCCACCGATCGATGGTGAAACATTTATCAACCAAATTTTGGAACGCTTTCAGGTTGCCGATCGCCCATGAACCGCTATGTTATAAACATTCTTGCAAGTCGAGATATTGACGAAATTTCTGAGTATTTTGCAACGGTTAGTCTTACGGCAGGCGATCGATTTTTCCGAGGCTTCAACCGCAAGTGTAAGCAGTTGGTCGCTTTTCCTAACAGCGGCAAAAGTTATGCAGATATTCATCCTTGCCTGCGAGGACTTTCTCTAGAAAATTATGTGATTTTCTAGAGAATTTTAGATGATGGCATCGAAATTTTGCGAGTGGTCAATGGTCGTCGAGATTTTGAATCCATTTTTTCAGATTGGAGTTAAGAGTTGAAAATCCTAATGTCAGTAATAGAGATGCAGCGGTTGGTTCAATATGTAACCGACAACGAAGGAACCCAGACAGGTGTTGTGGTCCCGATCGATCTTTGGGAGGAAATTTTAGGGTCTTTAGATAGTCGTGAATGGTCTGCCATTGACGAGGAGGATTCCAAGGAAAAAATTTTGGCAGATTTAACCGAAGCGATGCGATCGACGCGATCGAGTGAGGTCTTTCCGATCGATCGGCTTTGGAGGATGGTTTGTATGGATGAGAATAATTAAATTGTGCTGAACTCAAAATAAATCGGAGGCTGAGAGGAAGTCGATCGATTTCACACAATCTTTGCTGAATATGGACTTGAAGAGTTCGATCGGCTGACAGACTCAATATCTTATTCTATAATAAATAAAATGGATGAAAAGCTTCTCGCTTCACCCACAGGGGTTCTATGCATTTTAGATTTTATCTACCAATTCGATTCGGATAGGCATGTAGAATTTTTTTAACTACTACTTATTAGTAAATCTCTTTCACAATAAATATGGACATATCCTTTGACCCAAATACCCAAGCTAGGGGAACGAAGTCACTACAAGTTGAAATGGTTCGTAGAATCTCTGACAATGAAGTTATAGAAGTCAAATCATGGCTGCACAGCCAAACGGAGGGTAGTATTCATGCACTCCGCTCAAAGATTCGTCAAAAAGCAAATGATGAAAATTTTGTGTGCTTTTACTGTAACCATACAGTCCTACTTAGAAAGCATCTATTGGGAGGCCACTATTTCGCGCACACTGAGAAAGATATTGCAGAAAAAGCTAAGTGTGTGTATCAGCAAGATAGTTTCATGTCTCATGATGAATTGAATAGCGTTAGATACCAAGGACAACGCGAGGGAAAACTCCACATCAGAATAAAAGAGCTTATTGAAGGAATTCTCGAATCTGACACTCATTTTGAAAATATAAAAGTAGAACATGTTTGGAAAACGTTCGATGAAGGATGGAGAAAACCAGATGTATCTGCAAATTATCAAGGTATTCCTGTCGTGTTTGAAGCACAAATTTCTAATACATATCCACAAATAGTTGCTGAGCGTACCGATTTCTACAGAAGCCAGAAAGCACTTTTAATCTGGATTTATCCCACGCTAGATAACTCAGATTGGAGGACATTACATGCTGATAATTTCTGCTCAAATGGACAACACTTATTTCATGTTGATGATGAATGCCTGAAAATATCACGAGAGAAAAAAGAAGCACACTTTAAAATTTATACGCAAAAACCAGAAGTTTTTCCATCTAAACAAGATGATGGCAATCAGTGGACATTAGAAATTCTAGATATTCGATCCATAGAAATTCTGCCATTCTCTAGTTTATCTCTAGATTTAGAGAAACAAACTGCTGTATATTTTGATATTGAACAAGAACGATGGAGGAGTAAACATAAACATTTATGTTCAGCGGTGCGAGTATACCGTATGTTTAAAGAAGAACTTAAAGAATCAATATTCGAGGGTCTTGGTAGAAGACCACCCATTACTCCTGAAACACTCGCGGGATGGGCTTTGTTAATATGTGCAATCGAAAGTAAAAAGACGTCTACTCCTATTGGAACTGCATATCCTAATTTTAACAGTATATTGAATTTGCTGTATGACTCTCACCCTCAATTTCTCACCCATTTAATAATAACGCTTGAAGCTCTAAATCTTGAATCAGAAGAGACAAGACAGGGGGCATGGAAGGAGCGCGTCTCTTTATTTAAGAGGAACAAATACAAAAAGCCTGGTGAGGGAATTTCAGATCTTCCTAAGCAACATACTCAATCATTCATGCTACTGGAAAGAGTATATCCTCAAGTTAAAATGTTGACGTTGCCGAATCAAGAAATAAATGTGTAAGAGTTTGAAAGGTTCGGACAGCCTGAATGCTTATTTTGTAGGGATAGTTGTTCATACCTACTTTCAGCAACGCCCGAAAATTAAAACGATCGGCATTTGAGATCGGTTGGACATTTATAAAAGGGTTGACGATTATAGTAGATCATCACTAACGTGACGGACCCGGAATCGTCTCTAACGGTGCCGTGTATGGGCCGATCGCTACGTTATAATTGGCCTATCGATCGCCCATCCCGAGGTCTCGAAAATCATGCTTCCAGTGGAACAAACAAAAGAACAACTGAACACCTTATCGGACGATCGCTGGATTGCCCTATCTGGACTCGTGGAAGGCTGGATGGAAATCGGGCAGAACAATGCAGCACCCATTGGCTCTCCAACGGCTCAAGCGATCGTCAATGACTGGATTTTAAACCGTCTACCCGATCGATTTACGGCTTTAGAACCGAAACGCATGGCAGCCGGAGACATTTGGTGTGTCCCCGTCGGATTGGCGTATCCCAACATTGGCGTCATTGGTCAAGTGGGAGAAGTCCTCGTCAGCGCCTTTTCTGGTGGCGTCATTTCAGCCTCTCGACCAGAAGAGATGAAAGCAATCGCCATGACCTGTTATGCCGATCGGGAAGATGAAATCAAAGCCGCCTTTTTATCTACAAGAAACGTCTGATTCCTGCGTCCCGAGCTGTTTACGGATGGTTCTTGCAGGATTTGGAACCTATTATTCTGAAGCTGAACTTTGCCAACGATGTGACTGTACGATGTTTGGCACAGAAGCCTTTCAAGCGGTAGAAGCTGCTCGTAGTCTAGGTTTTTCAAAAACAAACAAATATAATCTCAGTCTAAAAGACCTGACGGCATTACTGCTCGATGACTTCTATCCCATCGTTTACGTTGAATTACAGCCGATCGATCAAAGCTTTGGTATTCATGCCATGGTCGTTCTTGCGCTCGATGAAATGACGGTTCATGTTTTAGATCCAATGATTGGAGAACGAGCATTAGAACGATCGGTCTTTGAGATAGGTTGGGCGTTGACGAAAGGATTGACGATCGTGGTCGATCGATAAAGTGACGATCGCACATGCTGATGATGATTCGATAGCCGTGGACCGATCGAACTAACGCAGCAACCGCAGAATGTCAGCGACGGGTGCGATCGATCGATCGACTTTAGGAGATGGTCTACGCGGATGAGAATGATTCGATCGCTACGTTATAATCGACCTATCGATCGTCTATACTGAGGTCTCGAACATGATTGCGAATCTGAATTTTCGATCCAATATATTATCACCGCTTAAAGTGACGTTATTGATTGAAACCTTGATGTCGGGACAGATCGCGGCATCGATCGCTGAATTTCCAACTTTTCGAGTCGAAGCTGAAACTCAAGAATCAGCAGTGCAGCAGCTTCAAATGAATTTCTTAGAACGCGCAAAACATATTGAAACGATCGACTGGGAAGTTCCCCTAGATTCGGTCGAGCCTGCTTGGATGAAGTATGCAGGAGTTTTCAAGGATGATGCGGATTTTCTAGAGATTATGGAAGCCATGCGAGCAGAACGAACTTCAGATGATGACTCTGAAGTCGATTCGTCATATTATGCCTAGAGGCTGCTCGTGCGTTATCTCTTAGACACCGACCACGTTTCACGACTCCTATACAACCATCAGAATATAATCATTAATGCTCAACAATATCATCCCGCTGTTAGCGTTATTACCGTTCAAGAGTTATTCAATGGTTGGGTCAGTCGAGCCAATGATCCGAAAGTAGTCGATCGCTTACCTGCGGTCTATTCCAAGCTCACAACAACGGTAAAATATCTACAAACCGTTGAGATTCTAGACTTCACACCAGACGCCGATCGTGTTCTCAAGCAATTGCTCAAGGATTATCCAGAACTGAGAAAAAACCGGGTTCAAAAGGATATGCGAATTGCCGCAATTGCACTGTCGATCGGTGCAACCGTCGTGACCTGCAATCGACGAGATTTTGAACAGGTGCCGGGTTTGCTCATCATAGATTGGACGGACGATCGCAGTTCCTAAAATCTAGCAACAGTGAATCGATACGGATTGACCCAGCAACCTCAAAACGTCAGCGATCGTTGGCGAAGCCTTGGAAAATCGCAAGTCCTCGCCACCTTCCTCGATCCCATCAACCTGGACGGAACGAAACTCCGCCAACTCATTGATCCACTCGAAACGGAGCGATCGGCTAAACTATAGTGATATATCCGTCCACGTTACTCACTCGCTGAACTTTTGATAGCAAGAGGATGGTTCTCGATCGCAAGGCATTCATGTAGCAGGTCGACATTAAGAGTTGGGAGGACGCGGGATTGGAAGATAAGGTCGTAACCGCTGCGATCGTCGTTGAGAAAATGAAGGGAAATGCGATCGTTTTGCCAAAACCAGACTTCCAGGATTTGTAATTCTTGGTAGGCGGCGAGTTTGTTTAATCCGCCGCTGGTGACGACAATTTCGGTCGCGTAGCGTGAGTTAATCTCAATTGCTAGATTAGGAATGTTGAGCGATCGGGTTTCAGGATTGCCCTCGATTTCATAGGAAAGATCCGCTTCGCGCCGAACGTTTTCGAGTTCGTTTTCTAAAGTCATCGATCCGGTGGGCGTATGGTCGATTTCTTCAAACTCTAGAAAGGCATCCAGTAACGTGGAAAGCCGTTGCTTCACCGTTTCATGCTTTTTCTCAGGCATTCGTCGAATCTCTAAAGTGTCATTTAAAAAGGACAGACGCACACCGGGAACATCCAGCCAGCGTTCCATCAGCTTGAATTGTTCCCAGGTTAAATCCGGAAAGAGGAGCGGTTCATCGGTGGGACGATCGAGGAGCAACGTCATAGATTTTGAGGGGACAGCAGTTTGTTAGAATTGAACGAAGACTCTACCTATTCTAGCGATGGAGATGATCGATCGGTTACGTGTGTTCAATGATCGAAAATTTACGATCGACGCGAAATTTGCCCATGCGGGAGAATTATCTTTAGATGGCGACATGTTTTAGATGGGCTGATTGGTACGCTGATCGCCTCTTTATTTCCCCTGAATCACACTCAAGTTCTGCTCACACATCTGAAAAATCGATCGTAAATACCCTAAGATCACCTCTAAATCTCCGATCGAGTGCGGTTGTGTTTCGTAGACCGTATTGTTTGGAGTTAGCTTATAAAATTGCCAGGTATTCCCATTTGTGACAATACCGATGACATCAATTTCAGCGCCAGACAACTGACGGTTATTCCATTGGCAGGCTTGCATTTCTACCAGATATTGCCCAAGTCCCTGCTCAAAATTATCTTTCTTAGCCTCTGCAATGCACAACATTGGGGCTTCGAGATAAACTCGGTTTTCAGCAATTAAGTAATCTACATTTCCGTTCAATTCATCACTTTTTAATGCCGCTCCTTTCCAAACCTTCAGCCGATCGCACGGCAAAATACTTTCCTCGCACAATGCATCGATCAAGAGCTTCTTTGATTCTTCATAACCACGCAGGTCAAAAATCTTTTCTAACCGCTGAAGACGTTCCTGCAAAAAATCACTTACAGGAAGCGGGGTCGTCGTAAAATTCCAGGGTTGGAACCGATCAATTTGAAGCTGTTTTAGGGCTGTCGCTAACGTAAAACTAGAGAAATTCTTCCGTTTGGGCGATCGAATTTTATCAACCATGATAATTTATGCGGAAAATACCTTAGATCACTATTTTACTCTATCTGATCACGACTGATCCTCCCTGAAGCCCAATGAAAAGCCTTCCGTTTTACCTGCGATCGGATTAGCGTTTTAGTTCAGGCTGACACCTTGGACAAAAGTGGGCCGATCGACCTGCGAGCTTTACTCGTTCTATAGTTGTGGCACAGACCCGACAAGCTTGACCATCCTGGCCGTAAACCCACGCCTGAGAGCCATAATTCCCATTCACGCCATCGACTGTTCGGTAGTCCCGCAGCGTGGTTCCACTGGCTGAAATACTAGTTTGCAACACGTCAATAATATGGTTCCGCAACGTTGACAATTGTTTCGGCTTTAGTGATGCGCAGTGTGTGAGTGGATTGATTCCAGAAAGAAATAGCGACTCATCGGCATAGATATTCCCGACGCCCGCGACTAGCGATTGGTCTAGCAATGCATTTTTAATCGGACGCTTTCGATCGCGCATCCACGTTACCAGATACTCGTTTGAAAAAGCTGCATCAAACGGCTCCGGTCCCAGCCTTTGCAATCCCTGCATCACCTCCGGCGGCGCAACTCCTGGCGGCACCCACCAGATTTGCCCAAAGGTGCGTTGATCGACATACCGAAGCTCCCGGTCGCCCATCAAAAACCGCACTCGCGTATGCTTTTCCAACGGCACATCAGGTTGGGTCCAGAGTGCTTGTCCCGTCATGCGAAGATGGACGCCCACATGTCCCGCACCGTCAGCAAGTTCACCGATCAAATACTTCCCGCGACGATGCCAGGTTTTGAACGCCGTCCCGACCACACCTGCCTGAAAATCGGCAACAGATGGATAGGCTATTGTGCGATCGAGAAGCACCTCCACCGACGTCACCCGCCGATGTAACGTCCGCTCATTCAATCCCCGCCGCACCGTTTCAACTTCAGGTAACTCAGGCACAAAAAACACTCCCTAAATTTATGACGACCTCGCTCTTGTCAAACAGAATCATCGCTGAAACCACGCACTCAACGCGATCGCCAACCCATCCGCAGCATCATCCGGGCGAGGAAGTTTGTCAAGCTTCAGTTCGCGCATGACCGCTTCTTGGACATCCCGCTTCTCAGCATTTCCATGGCCTGCAACGGCCTGCTTAATTTGCCCTGGCGTAAATTCAACGATCGGGAGATTGTGCTGTGCCAAAACCAACATCACGACGCCCCGCGCTTGGGCCACTGCAATCGTATTTCCCATTTTATAAAAAAACAGTTTTTCAATCGAAACGCGATCGGGCTGGTGAGTGTCAATCAAACTGTGTAAATCATCGTGCAGCGTAATGAGACGACTCCCAACTTCCGTCCCCGCCAGAGTCTGAATCACACCATAGTCTACGACCTCAGCTCTCGCGGCCTGCCGAGCGATCGCCGGATAACAATCCAACACCCCAAATCCTAGCGTCGCTAACCCTGGGTCTAGCCCTAAAATTCGTTCCTTTCCTTGGACTTGTACCGGATCCGTCATCATTACTCCTGAATTTAAGCTTTCTGAGTCTAAGCCTTTAGGTAGAAATCGACTTTACAAAAAATTTACCCTGATTTTGGTGCAGTTGCCTGGGAATAATAGATTAGTGCCCCATTGAGTGCTCATATTCACTTTTATCCGCCCTTAGAGAGAAGTCACAGGAACCCTATAACGGATATTACTGATAGAGAGCGAGTTCATCCGTTAATATTCCCTTGACTCCCCGGACATCCTTGGCATGAATCACGCACCCTTTGTTAAGACCGCGAAAATCGATCGCATCCTCGTTGTGGATGACTCGATCGATAGTAATTTTTTGATTCAGTGTCTTTTGCAGGAAGAGGGCTACCAAGTTGAGCTAGCGGAAAACGGTGAAGAGGCGCTAACGAAAGTAGACGAGTACGCCCCAGATTTGATCTTGCTTGATGTGATGATGCCTATTATGGATGGCTATGAGGTAACGCGAAGGATTCGGCAAAATACATCGCTGCCGTTTATTCCGATTTTGCTTACCACGGCCTATGACCAGATGAGTGTGGCGCGGGGTTTGGACATTGGGGCAGATGATTTTATTCGCAAACCCGTGGAGTTTGATGAATTGTTGGCGCGGGTCCGATCGCTGCTGCGGCTGAAGCACAGTGTGGATGAGCGGGATCAGATTGCTAGTCAACGAGAAGATTTTGTGTCGCGGTTGACCCATGATTTGCGGACGCCCATGGTGGCTGCCGATCGGATGTTGAATTTGCTGTCCCAAGGCGTGATGGGCGATTTGTCGGAGGATGTACAAGAGGCGATCGAGATTATGAGTCGCAGCAATCTAAATTTATTGACGATGGTGAATACGCTGCTAGAGGTGTATCGCTATGAGGCTGGACGGAAGACGTTGAATTTTTCGCCCGTGGATTTGTCGATTTTGGCGACTGAGGTCGTGGAAGAGCTATCGCCGATTGCCATTGATAAGGGACTGATTTTGACGGTGGGTTCGGTGCCTAAGATGCCGCTGCTGGTGAAGGGCGATCGGTTGGAGTTGCACCGAGTGATTACGAATTTGGTGGGCAATGCGGTGAAGTTTACGGATAAGGGCAGCGTGGTATTGGAGTTGGCATCGGGGCAGGGATCGTTGAAGCCAACCCTTCGTCATGGGCAGATTGTGCAGCTTGCGGTGACGGATACGGGAGCGGGAATTCCGCCGGAGGAACATGCGATGTTGTTTGAGAGTTTTGTTCAGGGCAAGCACAAGCGATCGGGCAGTGGTTTGGGGCTACATCTGACACGACGGATTGCGGAGGCTCATTTCGGTGAGATTCGGGTGCAGTCGAAGGTGGGCGAAGGCAGTACGTTTACGGTATTGTTACCGAGTTATTGACTGAGTTTATTAAGGGAGCGATCTCGATCGAAGGTGTAGAAAGTTGTTATATTAAAATTGGTACCTTAGACTATGCCAAAACGTATTCGTGAATTAAAGCAAAGTTTGAAGAAAGCTGGCTTTACTTTACTTCCTAAACGTGGAAAGGGAAGCCATACTTACTGGGTCCATTCTTTACTTCCTGAACCTGTCATTCTTTCAGGAAAAGATAGTAAAGATGCGCAGCCCTATCAAGAAAAGGATGTATCAGAAGCATTGCAAGAACTTCAACATATTAAAGAGGACGATCGATGAAATACAGTATTTTGATCCAATGGTCTGAAGCTGATCAGATTTACGTGGTGACCCTTCCAGAGTGGGGACATCATGCCCATACTCATGGTGAAACTTACGAAGAGGCATTAATGAACGCTCAGGAAGTTCTGGATGATCTAGTTTATGGTTATACTTCGATCGGAAAACCACTTCCAATGCCACGAATTTTGCAAGCAGCTTAGTGAGAATCGCCCCAATCCTCCGTCCAATTTCCGTTGCTGCGATCGTTGCCAAATTATCTGTCATCACAACATCTGTCACCACAACCGAATCTGATAACAAGCCAGACTAGACATCATAGATCTCCATCTCCGGTAAAACTAATGCGCTGATTGTGTTTCAAGGGTTAAACCGCTGTTCGAACCTGATCCGTGATTAGAGATTATGAAATGTCACGGCTCCGATCGATCGATCATTCACTAGCCAATTTTTCGATCGGCTTGGAACGAGTTCGATAGATGGATTTTGAAGCTGGACTAACTCCTGTAGAAATACGTCCCAAGTTCGCCAAGGCAAGTGACCATAAATTTCTGATAGCCCGATCGGATGTCCCCACAAATTTTCCTCACCCACAGACTGAATTGCAAGTTTCTTCCACACATGGAAAATTTGCGCGGCTAATGTTGTTTCTTCAGTAAAATTATACGTTTCCAAATCGCCACGCTCCACTGCCTTCCGAAATTTCTGAAGCATATCGTAACGGGTTACATGAGGATTAAACTCTCCCACTTGATTGTAAATATCACCCCATTCACTCCGTCGTAACTCTAGAAATCGATCGATCGCAAGCAAAATAGCGTCCTGTTCATGATGCATGATCGAATCCTATAGTTTCACGGCACTAAATTTTATGATGCTAAATTTTACGACAAGAACCGTGGACACAAATTTTTATTCGTTCATCTCTTTGTAAGTGGCCACAGCCGAGGGTGAGATACGATTCAGGTATCGGAAAATCCAGTACTTGAAAATAGTATCCAGAATCACGGGAAAGGTCGCAATAAAGAGCGAAATATAGCTGCGATTAGGGGATAACCCAAAGTGTTGGGCAACGCCTTCGAGCAACACCTCCCAACCGTGGGGCGAGTGGAAACCTACGAAGATATCGGTAAATAGAATAATTATGAAGGCTTTAGCGCTGTCACTGAGACCGTAGGACACCTCATCTATAAAATCTTTAAGGATTTGCATCTCCGCCTTCCCTTTCGTGAGAATAAAGACAAATGCAATGACTCCGGCCAAATCTGCAATCCAGTTTTTAATCGCACTAGAGCTTCGCTTGGAATAATCTTTAGCAATTTCATCAACTTTATCGCGAATCCTTTCTTCTCGGATTTCGGGGGTCACTAACGCCTGCCCGATCGCCTCTTTGAGAATATTTTCAAACTTCATTTTTTCTTCAAACTGGCTCAACTCCTTAAGCGCTTCTTCGCTCATCTCGCCGTTGATGAAGATGCTAGCCGGATTAACTACAGCAAAGCGTTGACTGATCAAGTGCCCTGGAATCAAGCGATCGGAAAGGGCAAAGTTGCGAATTGAGATTTGCATCAACAGCGGCGCCGCCATCAGAATAAGCAGGAAACGGATGGCAATTTTGGTGCGCATTCGTTTTGTCTGAAAATCTTGCATGGCTTCATTTTCGCCTGCTGGATCGAGGTCACGCTTTAGCCGATTAATGGTGCCTAAAATCGATCGGGGTAATACGCCCGTTTTATCGGTGATGCTTTCAAGGGATCCGAGGGCGTTGGCAGCGGGCTTGCGGTTGGCCACCTCAAAGTCAGACCGTCGTTCAGCGTCTTTGGATGTGTAGGAAGTTAGGGGTTTTGGCGGGGTCTGAAGATGGGTGGATTGAATGAGGGCGAGGGCTTGAGAGGGATAACGGGCGATTACTTGGTCGATGAACTTGAGTTTTTCGAGGATGGCGGTCGATCGGTCGTCGGTCAGGGCGCGATCGGAGCGGAGACGGCTTTCCCTGGGATTGGTGGTATCGACCGTCGATCGGCTTAGGCGAAACTCGGATAGCCTTAGCTTTAGCAATTTTAAATGTTTTTCGCGCTCTTGGTCAAAATAGATAAACGCTTCTTGCCCCAAGTTGTTGCTGTTGTGGGGCAAAATCTTCTGACCCTTAAAATGCTCGTTTTCGATCGCCTGAATCATCAAGGCGGCATCGTATGCCTCGTCTAAGGCGCGATCGGGTGTCGTTAGATACCAGTTCTCAGCATGGCGCACGTATCCCGTAACCTTAGACCAAAACGAAGTTTTCATAACCGTTGATGGGGAAGCTAGGAGTAAAGCGTAATTTTGAAGATTGGTATAGATTTTATAACGCGTTAAGTAGAGATTAAGGCGTTCATATTGTTACACATCTATTTTTCTCCATGTATATTTATACACTGAGAAACCTGATTTGAGATAGTGTGTGGCATTACCCTGCATATTAGGGGTGATCTGGGTGACCCGTTGTGGGGAATCAGTCGTACATTGTATCTATTCACTCATTAAAAGGGCGTTGAAGGGATGGGAGTGCTGTGGGTGTCTGGTGGAACGAGGAGCGGCAAAACCAGCGTCCTCATCGCTCAATTTCAGGCCTGGATGACAGCACAGATTCCATTGGCAGCGGATACCTATCCTGGCGTACTGGTGCTGTCAGCGATCGGGGATAATCGATTGATCTTGAGCGATCGGCTGGAGGAGGCGACGCAGGCAAAAGTGCCGTTTCGATCGACCACGCCTTTGGGCTTTTTTGAACGTGAAGTGCTGTTATTTTGGCCGCTGTTGGTCAAGAAGCTGGCGTTAACGGCGCAGTTTCCAGTGCGGTTGCGACCTGAGAATGAGCAGGAATTGGCAAGGGTGCTGTGGCGATCGCAGCTTGACGAGGCCACGAGTCGGAC
Source organism: Synechococcales cyanobacterium (assembly GCA_043764895.1). GTDB lineage: Bacteria > Cyanobacteriota > Cyanobacteriia > Leptolyngbyales > Leptolyngbyaceae > JAAFJU01. Next base: position 25,371 of record JAYUJY010000273.1, read on the forward strand.
GGGAATGCGTGAGGGCAAACTGGTCCGGAGGCTATTGGATTTGTATCAGTTGGCGGCCTTTGGGTCCATTGGACTTGGCGAGATTCCAGAAATGTTGAAATTGTTTCTAGGCGAGGATTCGCTGGAGTTGCCGTTCAATTTTTCAGCGGATTCGGGGTGGGAGGCTGAACGGGTGGTGGAGATGCTTCAAGCTTGGCGATCGTGGTGTTTGGAGCGGGGGTTTCTCAATTACGGCATTTTGACCGAGCTATATGCCCAGCATCTTTTGCCAGATAAAGCGTATCAGACTTCCCTATGCGCAAGGACTCGGGCGGTTTTTGCGGATGATGTGGATGAGTACCCGCCTGTAATGCGATCGGTGTTTGAGGCGGTGGTATCGGGCGGGTCGGAGTTGGTGTGTACGTTCAATCCGGAGGGTGGGATTCGGGTGGGGTTGGGGGCGGATCCAGCGGTGATGTTGGCGTTTTATCACGCGGCTGAATCTGCGGCTGAATCTGTTGAGACCCTAGAATTACCGGGTGCCCCGACGGTGTGTGCGGACCAGGCATTGGCACAAATTTTGCAGCTCGTTCAAGAGCCGATGTTTTTGCCGCCTGCCTTGCCGGATTGTATCCAAACGCTTCAGACCAGCACTCGCGCCCAGCTTTTACGGAGCACGGCGAATACCATTGCGGCGGGAATTGAGTCGGGGCAGGTCCGAGCACAAGACGTGGCGATCGTGGCTCCGGGGCTGGACCCCATTTCTCGGTACGCACTGACCCAGATGCTAAGCGCTCGTGGGATTCGAGTCCATCATCTCAATGAACAACGACCGCTGATGGCCGTGCCGCTGATTCGATCGCTGTTGACGCTGTTGAGTCTGGTGTATCCCCATTTGGGTCGGTTAATTAGTCGAGATGCCGTGGCGGAGATGTTGGCGGTATTTGGGTCCTGCGACTGGTTCGGTGCAGGAGCAATAACCATCGATCCGGTGCGATCGGGGTTACTAGCCGACCATTGTTTTGAACCCGACGCGGATCATCCAAAGCTGTTACCGAGTACAGTGTTTCCCCGATGGGACCGCTTAGGGTATCCGGCAACGAAGGCTTATGAGGCGATCGTCACTTGGATCGAATTGCAAAAAGACCAGCTTGAACAGCGGCTTCTACCCAGTCCAATAGTGCTGCTCGATCGGGCGATTCAGACTTTTTTGAGGGGAGGTGCGTCGTTGCCCATGGAACAGATTGCGAGTTTGCGGGAGTTATTGGATATGGCGACGCATTATTGGGAAGTCGATCGTCGCGTTCGGCAGTTTGACTCGCAATCGCTTCCGCCCTCGGCCACGGTGCAATCGTTGATTTTACTATTGCGATCGGGTGCCGTAACCGCAAATCCCTATCCGATCAAACCTGTGGGTGCGGCAGCAGATGCCGTCACGATCGCATCCGTATTTCAATATCGGTTGGAGCGATCGGCACATCGGTGGCAGTTTTGGTTTGATGCCGGGAGTGGGCGGTGGCTTGATGGGGTCGATGCGCTGTTTGCATCACCGTTATTTTTAACCCAGTGGACGGGGCGAGTGTGGACCGCCGAAGATACCTTAAAGATGAACGAACAGCGATTAATTCGGATTGTGCGAGATTTGTTATTGAGAGCGGACGATCGGGTTTTCTTATGTTTTAGCGATTTGGCCACGAATGGGCAGGAACAAATGGGGGTATTGGTTCCGGTGGTGAATAGCGCAATGTTGGTCAACACCCATCAATGATCACTCTTGGCAATCGATGTTTGAACCCGCATAAAACTTCCCAGGAAATCGTTCCTAGCGTATCAGCCCAATCATCAGCGCTAATGGAATCCGACGAGTCACCCCCCAAGAGAGTCACCACTTCACCTTCTTGAACATCCGGAATATCCGTCACATCCAGCATCATTTGATCCATCGTAATCGACCCGATTTGCTGAACTCGTTTACCCCGAATCAAGACCTCCATTTTGTTGGACAAGTTGCGCGGAACCCCATCTGCGTACCCAATGCCAATCACGGCTATCACCATTGCCCGATCGCTCACAAAACGATGGCCATAACTCACACCCGTTCCCGCAGGAATTGATTTGACTTGCGTAATGCGAGCTTTCACTTGTAGGGCTGGACGGAGGTAGAGGCGATTGCGCAAATGGGGGGCTGGGTATAGCCCATAGGTAATAAGACCCGATCGAACCATGTGGTAATGCAAATCAGAATCCGCTAGAGTTGCCGCAGAATTGGCAAAGTGACGAGGAGTCGAAAGGGGGATACGACAGTTTTTGAGCACCGCCTCAAACCGTCGATTTTGATGCTGCATCACTGTAGTGTCGGGGTCGTCAGCCGTCGCAAAGTGAGAATAAATACTGGCGATTTTGAGATTGGGCGCGTGGTTGACGCGATCGACTAGTTGAGCAGCATCGGCCCAGTGAGTCCCCAAGCGCGACATTCCAGTGTCTATTTTGAGATGAACCGGAAGCGTCCCTGTATCCGCCATGGTGTCGGAGAACATATCGGCCTGCTGAACCGTGCAGAGCGTCGGCGAAAGGTTCCATCGGGCGATCGTCCGGACTTGCTCCGGCAAATTTGTAGCCCCCATCACCAAAATCGGCGCTTCAATATCTGCCTCCCGGAGTTCAACGCCTTCCGGAATCGTCGCCACCCCTAACCACGTTGCCCCAGATTCAAGCGCCGTTTTCGCAACCGTAATGGCCCCATGGCCGTAGGCATCAGCTTTCACAACGGTCATCAATTCGGTCTTAGGCTTGAGCAAGCCGCAAATCTGACGGACATTATGGGCTATTGCACCGACATTCACCTCCACCCATGCCCGCTCCCGCTGAAGACGCATCAAATTCGACCCTGCTTCTCGATTCACCATAAGAAACTCCCTAAAATTCTACACACCTTCTATCATCTAAAAATCTCAATGGAATTCTCATGAATTCTCAATGATAGATTAGCTGGCTTTTGAGAGAAAATACGGATATATTGATTAAGAGCAATTCTATATGCAATAATCATAGACTAAATTCGATAGCACTCAATTATACACATGGGGAACAGCAATGCCGCACTCTCTCATTCAGTCAATCTGGTTATTGCCAATCTATACCCTGGTAGGTGCGGCATTGTCGGTGATTTGGTTTCCTGGACTGACCCGCCGCACAGGTCCGCGCCCTGCGGGATACATTAATGCCATTCTATCGCTATTTGCCTTTGTCCATGCCTCGATCGCATTGTCTATCGGGTGGGACAATCCTCCTTATGATTTCAGCGTGCCTTGGCTACAAGTGGCCAACCTAAATCTGGCTATTCCATTTCATATCGATACGACGGCGTTGGCGGCTTGCACGGTGATTACCGGGATTAACTTCTTGGCGCAGGTATTTGCGATCGGTTATTTGGAGCTAGATTGGGGATGGGCACGGTTCTTCTCGCTGTTAGCCTTTTTTGAGGCCGGAATGAACTTCCTAGTCTTAAACGATTCGCTGTTTTTTGGCTACATGGCTCTAGAGCTTTTGACATTGGGGACTTATTTATTACTAGGTCTATGGTTTAACCAGCCGCTGGTGGTGACAGGGGCGCGAGATGCGTTTTTGACCAAGCGGGTGGGAGATTTGTTTCTGCTCATGGGTGTTGTCGCGTTGTGGCCGATCGCCGGAACATGGAACTATTCGGAGTTAGCCGTATGGGCGTCTTCAGCCCCCCAGGTTGACCCAAAGGCGATGACGCTACTCGGGTTGGCGCTATTGGCAGGACCGATGGGAAAATGTGCGCAGTTTCCCTTGCATCTATGGCTAGATGAGGCCATGGAGGGTCCGGTGCCGGGAACGATTTTGCGGAACTCCTTAGTTGTACAGGTGGGCGCATGGGTGCTAGTGAAGCTGTATCCAGTATTAGCACTGTCGCAAACAGTATTGAATGTGGCGATCGGAGTCGGGGTGATTACGGCAGTGGGTGGGTCATTAATTGCCATAGCGCAGATTGATATCAAACGCACCTTGTCTTATCCAACGAGTGTTCTGATGGGCTGCGTCTTCATTGCCGTAGGGACCGGAAACATTCAGGCGGCGCTGTTGTTGAGCTTGTCGCACGCACTAGGAATGGCGCTGATGGTGATGAGCAGTAGTGCGGTGGTCTGGAATAGTGTGACGCAGGACATTACGCAGCTAGGCGGATTATTTAAGCGACGTCCGATTTCGGCATTCAGCTTAGCAATAGGCGGATTAGGCGTGATTGCGATGCCACCGTTTGGCGGGTTTTGGGCCTTTTTGCAGCTTCTTGAAGGGTTACGGGTTGAACACCCTGTTCTCTCAGTGGTTGTGATACTGGTTAACTTCGCATTGGCATTTGGCTTTTCCCGCGTGTTCTGTCATGTGTTTCTGGGACCCACGAATTCGTTTACTGAACGATCGCCTGAGGTGCATTACTGGATGATTTTGCCGATGGTCACTGTGATGGGATTTGTGTTGCATTTGCCATTAATCATGGGTGCCACACAACTTCTGCCTACTGGGTCAGAATTTAGTCTAGAAAACGCGATCATCTTAACTTGGTCTACGCTTTCGGGGCTAGGTTTGGCAGCAGTCGTGTACCTGAGTCCGTCGATAGCTAAGCCGATCAAACTGCCTTCAACAAAGGTTCAAGATCTCTTTGCCTATGACTTCTACACGCCGCAGCTTTACCGAAATACCATTATCGGACTCGTTGCATTTACGTCCACCGTCTTGAATAGCTTCGATCGATTCTTCATTGATGGCTTAGCCAATAGCTTTGGTTTGGCAACCTTGTTTAGCGGTCAAAGTCTACGTTACAGCACGTCAGGGCAATCGCAGTTTTACATGATGACCATGGTGATTGGCATTATTGGAATTGTTGGCTGGTTATGTTATCCATTTCTTAATGCGGGCTAACGGAGAGACTCATGATTTTAAGTGCATTAATCTTAATTCCGCTCATTGGATCGATCGTCATCGGATTTTTTCCTGGAACATTATCCACTCAAAAAACTCGCCTAGGTGCGATCGTTACCTCAGCCGGAAGTTTTGGTCTGACCATCCTACTCGCTACTCAGTTTAATCTGATGCAGGGCGGGTTACAGATGCAAGAATTTGTGCCGTGGCTTCCGGATCTCGGACTCAACTACAGTCTCGCTGTGGACGGGTTGTCATTTCCCCTCATTGCACTCACCAATTTCTTAACTTTGCTGTTAGCGTTCAATAGCGAAGTCGGGTTGAAGCCTGGACAAGAGCTTGAACGATCGCGGTTATTTTACGCCATGTTGTTGCTTGTCAACTCGGGCGTTGTAGGTGCATTTCTAGCCCAAAATCTACTCCTGTTCTTCTTGTTTTACGAAGTCGAACTGATTCCTTTTTACCTCCTGATCGTTATTTGGGGAAGCGAAAAACGGGCTTATGCTGCGACCAAATTCTTGATCTATACCGCCATTTCAGGAATTCTAATCCTAGCGGGGTTCTTGGCGATGAGCGGACTGACTGGCGCAACAAGCTTTGAATATAGTGCGATCAACACAACCGACTTGCCGCGATCGACTCAACTGATACTCTTGGCTTTACTCCTCATTGGGTTTGGAATCAAGACTCCGCTCGTCCCATTACACTCCTGGTTGCCTGATGCTTACGTGGAGTCTTCTGCGCCCGTGTCGATTATGTTGGGCGGGATTTTATCAAAGTTGGGAACCTACGGAATTATTCGGTTTGCAGTTGGATTATTTCCTGAAACCTGGGTTTCTGTCGCTCCGGTAATGGCAACCATAGCGGCAATAACGGTCATCTACGGCAGCTTCTGTGCGATCGCTCAGCATGACATCAAACGAATGGTTGCCTACAGTTCTATTGCTCACATGGGCTACATCATCTTGGGGACTGCTGCGCTGACGCCATTGAGTATGGTCGGTGTGATTTCTCAAATGGTTGCCCACGGATTGATATTAGCACTGCTGTTTTATCTGGTTGGTATCATTGAATCCAAAGTGGGGACACGCGAGTTAGAATTGTTAAATGGGTTGCTAAATCCCATTCGAGGACTGCCTCTCACTGCGGCGCTGTTGATTTTGGCGGCGATGGCCAGTGCTGGGATTCCGGGAATGGTCGGATTTATCTCAGAGTTTATGATTTTCCAAGGAAGCTACTTAGTGTTCCCATTCCAGACCCTCGTGACGATCGTAGGAACAGGATTAACCGCCGTCTATTTTGTCATCTTGCTGAACCAGACCTGTTTTGGTCGGTTGGATAGCGATAGTGCTTACTATCCCCGAGTGACTCGTTTGGAATACATTCCAGCGTTAGTCCTTACGGTTGTCATTATTGCCCTTGGCGTCCAGCCGATGTGGCTCACTCAATGGATTTCCGTGACCTCCAACGCGATCGCTTTTTTACCTTGAACCGTACAAGATGCTCTTAATTTTTTAAATGGATGGCTTAGATCATGGTAACGGCAACAAAATCGGCAACGGCAACAAAGCTCCCTCCTTCGACCCACGAACTTGCGGACATTATCCATGCCTTAGAAGCAGGCGGATCAATGTTGCCGGATACGCCAGAAAACTTGATGCAAATCATTGGTCTTTACAAAGCCTATGCGGTGCCCATGGACTTTTATTGGCGAGATTTGTTGTACATTGCTGAGCAAGTTTTCTTAAACCCGTTGCCTTGGAATAAATACTTAATCTCTGACGAATACCTCGATCGACAGAATCACTACTCTGGCGACGATGCGGACTTACGGATTTGGCGAGGATGCGGCGATGCTCATCCCGAACTCCGCGAATTTATGGCTCAAGGTGAATTGAAGAAAAAGCTTCCCAATGTGTTGCATCACTTCTGGCACGATCGCATCAACATGGAGTTTGCGGAAGAATGTATGCGATCGATGTTGTGGCATCGAGACATGTACAAACCCTGGAATCAATTTGATGGATTCTTAGACACCGACGAGTATAAACAGAACTGCGATCGGGCTATTCAGGCTTATTTTAAAGGCAATCCGGTGATGTCGGGGTTGTACAAACTCTTTCCCGATATGTTCTATGAACAATGTCGTCAGATGTCCTACTATTCAAATCTAGGTTTGTTCTGGGAAGTGATGGCTCCGGTATTTTTTGAGATGTCGGACTTATATGATGAAGGCAAAATTTCTAGCGTACCGGAAGCCATGGATTTCTTAGTGAATGGCATTTTTGCGATCGCAGGTCGGCCTATTTATCATCACGTTTATATTGAAGGCGAATGTTTTGAAATCATTCCGAAATCTAAAGGATTCACTTGGCTTTATGAAGCGGCGTTACCCTACGTAGAGGCCGTCTTTTATCGGACCACACCCTTCCGAGGGGTTAAATCTTACAATGCGCAGGCTGGACAAGTGCCCGATCGGCAAGATGATTTTCACTATGGGGTTCTGTATGCCGATATTTTCCCAGTCGGAACCGCTGGGATTCCACCGACGTTTCTTGCACAGGATATGCTGCATTTCTTGCCCGACTATCTAATAGAAGACTATAAGATCCATTGTCGGGGCGAGGATGACATGCTTATTCAGTTGGGCATTAGTTTTCAACGATCGATGTACTGTGTCACATCAGCCGTCATTCAGGCATTACGGGCTGCACTACTGTATCCACTCGATGATGAAGACTCTGAACATTTGATGGCGAACCGTCAATTTTTTGAAGCCCAAATCGATCGGTTTTTACGTCCTGAAGCTCGCATTCGAGATATCCAACGCCAAGATTATCGATAATTTACTAATCCCAAATACACCATGCCAAACATCGTAGAAATCGCCGTTGGAAATGAAAATTTCAGCACCTTAGTAGCCGCCGTAACCGCAGCGGGACTGGTCGAAGCGCTCCAATCCCCCGGACCCTTCACCGTCTTCGCCCCCACCGATGCGGCCTTCGCAAAACTCCCCCCCGGCACCATCACCACCCTCGTCCAAAACCCACCTCAACTCGGTCGAATTTTAAAATACCACGTTGTCTCCGGGCGTTACACCAAAGCAGATCTTGACGAATTGGCTGAAGTGGTGTCATTAGAAGGCACCTCCATCCGATTAAATTTCAAAAAGAACGAAGTCAAGAATGCAAACGCGATCGCAACCGACATCGAAGCCACCAACGGCATCATCCACGTCATCGACAACGTAATCTTAATGGGACCATAAATCCCATCCCCATCCAACGTAGGATGCGTTAAGCGAAGCAACGCATCATTCCAATCCCCCGCACCCCACCCATCCCCTTTCCAAACCCCACCCAGCACCACCCGATCGCCCATTCCACCCACCCATTCCGATCGTCAATCCTCGCCCCGCAACCCTCGTTCTACTCCCGCTTCATATCCTCTGGAAACGGTCGCCCAGGCACTCGCTCCAACGCCGCCAAAAGACCTTGTTCCGCCGCAATGATATCGCGCTCCTCGCCCCCCAGATACAGTCGTCCAAAACTCCCCACCGCCGAAATCTGCAAAATATTAATCAACGCCGATTTCTCCGCCTCATTCGCGGCCAAAGCTGAATAAGCGGCAGGTTCAACTTCCAAAACGTACAGCGTCTGCCCTGCAATAATCATATTTCCGCGTCGGGTGCGATTAACCAACTGCGTATGATGCGGCGTGATATTCCGAATAATCCGGCTGGAAATCACCCGAGGCTTCAGACAATCCGCTGGCCGCACCCCTAGATAGTTCAAAATCGCATTTCCCGCTGCATGAACATCGCCTTGATTACTCGCATGAATTTCCATCAAGCCGTAGAGTCGCTCAATGATTTGGAATCCAGGACTCACCTGCGCCGACTTCAGTGCAATGTCCATCATTTGATTAATCTCAACGCCCGGTGAGATTTCAATCCACAGCGAACAATCTCCGGGTAACGGCAAAAAACCCTGCGCCTCAGAGCCTAAGTATGCCGCGTGCTGACGCTGGAGCCGATCGATAAAAACATAGCTACGAAGATCGATACCCACAGCAATTTCCAATCCAAAATTTTATTACCAGTCTCACCAGTATAAAGGCTAACGGGTCTTCGTTCTAAGGTCAGATCAGAGTAAAAAACTACGCAAAAAGAGCGCCCAAGTCACAACCTAGACGCTCTCTTGAATCGAAACCTAGCCAAACTAAATTATCTAAAATTTAGAACAGGCCCAAGGTCAACGCCTTGTCAATCGGTAACGTTGCACCCACACCGAGGTACAGTGTAAAAGCTGTTCCAAACAAGAACACGGCCATCGCCAAAGGACGACGGAACGGGTTTTGGAACTTGTTCACGCTTTCCAAGAAAGGCACAGTGAACAGACCCAAAGGCACTGCGGCCATCAACACAACCCCTAAGAGCTTGTTCGGCACTACGCGCAGAATGTTGAACACCGGGTACAGGTACCACTCAGGCAAGATTTCCAACGGCGTTGCAAAGGGATTTGCAGGTTCGCCAATGAGCGCGGGGTCAAGCACAGCCAATCCAACGATCAGTGCAAATGCACCCATGATGACCACGGGGAACATATACAACAAGTCATTCGGCCAAGCAGGTTCGCCGTAGTAGTTATGACCCATGCCTTTCGCAAGCTTCTCGCGAACGATCGGATCAGTCATGTCCGGCTTTTTCAATGTTGTCATAAAGACTCTCCTAGTGGATTCCTAAGAATAAATGAGGCGTTGCCAGTAAGGCGTTACAGAGGACCGGAAATACCTTGCTTCCGAATCATCAGGAAGTGGAACAACATAAACACGGCGATCAGCCAAGGCAGAACGAATGTGTGTGCGCTGTAGTAGCGAGTCAAGGTCGATTGACCCACGCTGGCTCCCCCGCGTAACAAGTCTGCAATCAATCCGCCCACGACAGGAATTGCTTCCGGTACGCCAGATACGATTTTTACAGCCCAGTAGCCCACTTGGTCCCAAGGCAACGAGTAACCCGTTACGCCGAAGGATACAGTCAACACGGCCATGACAACGCCACTCAACCAAGTCAACTCACGGGGCTTCTTAAAACCACCCGTCAAATAAACGCGGAAGACGTGCAGAATCATCATCAGAACCATCATGCTAGCGGACCAGCGATGAACCGATCGAATCAACCAACCAAAGTTCACCTCATTCATGAGGAACTGAACCGAGGTAAAGGCTTCAGCCACAGTAGGCTTGTAATAAAACGTCATTGCAAACCCAGTCGCAAACTGGATTAGGAAGCAAGTGAGTGTGATTCCACCTAGGCAATAAAAAATATTGACATGGGGCGGCACGTACTTGCTGGAGATATCTTCGGCGATCGCTTCAAGTTCTAAGCGTTCCTCGAACCAGTCATACACGTTAGCCATAAGTCAGAAAGGGTCCCTAAAAGTAAGTCCTGCTGCTTGAAATGTAACACATTTTAAACCCCATTTAAACCGATCTGAGGCGTTGAGCAGTGGGTTCTTCAGGGGTTTTGCCATGGGTTTAGGGATTCTTGGAAAGGCTAGGGCAGGAGGCACATACATTTCTGCCTTCAGTCCTCTATTATAACAAAATGTAAATTTTAGAGAGCTGCTCTCATAATATCCCGTCACTTCAACTTAAGAGGCTTGATAAGAAACCCGATCAATGATTGATCGATACTCATTAAAGCTTTTTATCAATGGCTTCTCGGAATCCAGGCAGCGGGGTACTATCTGAATTAACTCTAAATTAATGATGAAGCCCTCCAAGCCTCAATCTAAAGACTTATCTAAGGATTTATTTATGCCGTCTCGATCGATTTTGCGTCGAACCCTGCTTAAAATAACTGCATTCGCGTTGATGCTGATGCTGGTATGGACTACAAGCATTAAGCCTGCTCAGGCGTTTACCGAAGACCAGCGCCTTCTGAACGAAGTATGGCGAATCATCGATCGAGCCTATGTAGACGCCAGCTTTAATCACACCAACTGGTGGGCGATTCGGGAGAAGTATCTCAAAAAAAATATGCCCAATCGGGACGCAACCTATCAGCTTATTCGGGATATGTTGGCGCTGTTGGGCGATCCGTTTACGCGGGTGATGCAGCCGGAACAGTACCGTAGCCTCCAGACCAGCACCTCCGGTGAACTCACAGGCGTGGGCTTGCAAATTGCGCTGGACGCTGGAACCAACACGTTAAAAGTGATTTCACCCATCGCAGGCTCTCCCGCCGAAAAAGCAGGAATTTATCCCGGCGACCAAATTCTAGAAATCGACGGCCAACCGACCACGGGATTTAGCCTCGACGAAGCGGCTGCTCGGATGCGTGGCAAACTCGGTAGCCTAGTGGTCTTGACGGTGATTCACCAAGACAACCCCAAAAAAGACTACGACTTGATCCGCGATCGCATCGAACTCAACCCCGTCACAGCGGACCTGCGCACCACCGAACATCATCGAGTGGGCTACATTCGACTGACCCAGTTCAACGCTAACGCTGTGAGTGAGGTTTCTAGTGCGATCGCCAAATTAGAGGCCCAAAAGGCAGATGCCTATATTCTAGATTTGCGGAATAATCCCGGCGGTCTCTTGCAGGCCGGAATCGACATTGCCAAACTCTGGATTAACGACGGCACAATAGTTTACACCGTCAACCGTCAAGGGGCGCTCGGAGCCTACGAAGCAACCGAAAGTGCATTAACCCCGGATCCATTGGTGGTTCTAGTGAATGCAGGAACGGCCAGTGCCAGCGAAATCTTAGCCGGGGCGCTCCAAGATAATGGCCGAGCGACCCTCATTGGCGAAAAAACCTTTGGGAAAGGGCTGATTCAATCCTTGTTTAACCTGTCCGACGGATCGGGTCTAGCCGTGACGGTGGCCCACTACGAAACCCCCAACCACAACGACATCAACAAGCTCGGAATCACACCAAATCAAGTCGTCAGTCCCGGCAAATTGTCTCCGCAGAAGGTCGGTCAGGTGGGAGATGCGCAGTATGAGGCGGCGTTGGCTAGCTTGGAGGGTTAGGGTTGCGGATTGTAGGGTGGGTCGGGCTTGATAGAACCTAGACGATCGAAGGGCCAGAACCGAATGACCGCCCGCCCAATGATCCGGTCTTTTGGGACGACGCCCCAGTAGTGGCTGTCGTAGCTGTTGTTGCGATTGTCACCGAGTACAAAATAGCTGTTGGGTGGGACGGTAACGGTTTCGTACTCGTAGGCCGGAATTTCGTTGATGTAAGTCTCTGTTAACGGTTTGTCATTAACCAGAACTTTTCCCGATTTCACCATCACCTGATCGCCCGGTAGACCAATGATTCGTTTGATAAAGGCGTCAGTGTATCTTTGTTCCTTCAGCGTGTCAGTGGGATTGAACACCACAATATCGCCGCGCTGAGGTTGATTAAAGTTGTAGCTGACTTTATCAATGATCAGCCGATCGTTTATTTTCAAGGTGGGAAGCATCGATTCGGAGGGAATATAGCGAGCCTCCGCCACGAAATGTCGGATTCCGACGGCCAAAATTGCACTAAGTCCGATCGTTTTCAGCCCTTCGAGCCAGGGATTGTCATGGGCATCATTTCTCATAAGCTCAGGGATAGATCTCCAAAACGGGGAAAGGCGAGATGGATATCGATGAGAACTCATTCAAATTCCAGACGTCCTTTATTGTTATACACAGGATTGATCCGTTTCTTCCGGAAAATTCAACTTTCACAGGCCCAATAATGTAAAACTAATGCAAAACGACCTCATTCTCGGGAGTCTATGACCATGTTAAATCCCTCCAGCCCCCCGTCCGCAACTCAGTCCGCATCCCAGTCAGCAACTCAGCCAGATGCGCGATCGCTCCTGATTCAGAACGCTCAGATTTTGCAGCCCAATGGTGAATTTTTGCAGGGTGAGGTTTGGGTGAAGGCGGGGGTCATTCATCAGGTGGGTGCCCAAGTGGGTCCGGTGCCAGAGGGGACGCGATCGATCGATGCCACGGGTCTGCTGCTGTTGCCGGGGATGATTGACCCGCAGGTGCATTTTCGGGAACCGGGGCTAGAACATAAAGAGGATTTGCGATCGGCGAGTCATGCCTGTGCGCGGGGTGGAATTACGTCCTTTCTAGAGATGCCCAACACCAAACCGCTGACCATAACTCAAGCCGCCCTTGATGACAAACTCCAGCGGGCCTCTGAAAAATGTGTGGTCAACTACGGCTTCTTCATCGGCGCAACCGCAGAAAATCTGCCCGACCTCAACACCGCGACTCCGGCCTGTGGCATCAAAATTTTCATGGGATCTCAGCATGGCGCACTCCTGATTGATGACGAAACGGCCCTCGATCCGATTTTTGCGACGGGGACAAGATTGATCGCCGTTCATGCGGAAGACCAGGCCCGGATCAACCAACGTAAAGTCGAGTTTGCAGGGGCGACGGATCCGGCTATGCACTCGGTGATTCAGGATAACCAAGCCGCGCTGAATGCGACCCAAGTGGCACTGGCTCTCTCGAAAAAGTACAAAAGACGGCTGCATATTTTGCATCTTTCGACCGGGGAAGAGGCGGTGTTGTTGCGATCGGATAAGCCCGCTTGGGTGACGGCTGAAGTGACGCCGCAACATTTGCTGCTGAACACCGACGATTATGAAAAGCTGGGCACCCTGCTTCAGATGAATCCACCGATCCGATCGAAGCGGGATAACGAATTGCTGTGGGAGTCTCTCTTAAGTGGGGCGATCGATTTTATTGCCACCGATCACGCACCTCACACGCTGGAGGAAAAAGCAAAGGGCTATCCCAACTCTCCCTCCGGAATGCCAGGAGTCGAAACGTCCATGGCGCTGATGCTCACCGAGGCGAAGAAGGGTCGCTGCACCGTCCCTCAGGTCGTCAATTGGATGTCAACCGCCGTGGCTAAAGCTTATGACATTCCTAATAAGGGGTTGATTCAAGAAGGCTACGATGCGGATCTGGTATTGGTGGATTGGGAAAATTTCAAACCCGTTCGGCGGGAGGATGTGCTGTCGAAATGCGGCTGGAGTCCCTTTGAAGGGTGGGATCTGACAGGTTGGGCGCAGGTGACGATCGTCGGTGGTCAAGTGGCTTTTGAAAATGGGCACGTGAATGCATCGGTTCGGGGCAGCGCGCTTCGGTATGAGGCGAAGGTGTAGGGATTGGGGCGATCGGCTAGGGATTGGGGCGGAAGTAAGACCTTGATCGATTCTTCGTTGGGTTTAGGACACGGCATGGCCATGTCCCTACAATCTCTGGAACCCGGACCTGTTGGGGCATGGCTTGCCGTGCCCCAAACCTAACGAGGAGGAGTTGAATCTCTGCGTTATTTAAGCCGCAGACGACTCGTCGTCGGTCTTGATAAACAAACACTCTATTTCACTTGAACAGAGTCTACTGTTACCGTTTTATCGGCCATATCTTCGGCAACACTGTCCGAAGAACCGTCTCGTCTTGATTTCACTTTTTCCATCAGGATGGCAGACACTTCAGTCAACAGTAAGGTTAAGACAATGCCGTCATCAATCCAGCCCACGATCGGCAAAAAGTCAGGCGCAATGTCAATCGGACTCAGAATGTAGAGCGCCGAGGCAATAATAATCAGCCAGCGGTATTTGGAATCACGGATGAGGCTGCGATATTTGTCGTAGAGGACTTGAGTGAAGTTCATGTGTTATGGCCTGATGGGGTTTTTCGATATTTTTATAATCCCAGACTTCTACAGAAAAAGCTGGTGTAGAAACCTATATTTATTTAGGGGAGTCCTCCACACCTCAGAGTTTCGGGAATTTGGGAATTTGGGAATTTGGAGCTATGGTTGCAATGACCCGCTTGCTTAACCTGTTTTCGATATTTAAGGGCGATCGCACCATGAAAACAAACTTCTCCACCCGTCTGATTCCGATCGTCCTGTTGGCTCTGATGGGATGCAGCACCACCAAAGCCGAGCAAAAACCCGAACCTAAATTAACGGCTAGCCCGATCGCCAGTCCGATCGCCAGCCCGATCGCCAGCCCAATCGCGGAGAAATCCGATCGACCTCTCAACACCGTTACCTTAAGTCCCAAAACCGCCACCTTCACCTGGCGTAGACCGGACAGCGACCCTAAAAGTACGAGTCGGGCCGATCGACGTGAGGCCAATTTGCGCTATCCCATCGTTACAGGCGTCGAGAATCCTAAGCTGCAATCTAAAATTCAAGCGGCGATCGATCTTAAAAGTGCCTTCGGAAAATCGCTTCAGGAAATGGAGGCGGAGTACCAGGAAAACTACTGGATGGAAAACCTAGATTACAAGATCAATTTCAACGATCGAGGCTTACTGTCGCTGACCTATAGCGGTTACGGCGTGGGCGCTTACCCTAGCGCGTTTGTTCGGTACCGATCGGTCAATCTCCACACGGGAGAAATTCTGCGTCCTCACGATTTATTTAAAACAGAAGGTTTAGGGGCAATTGCTTTGATGGTCGATCGGCAGCTTCAGCAAGCGATTCAAAACAAAGTCGCTGAATTAGATAAAGATGAAAACGCAAAAGACATCGATCGAGCTATTTTCCGCGCCCATCGATTTCGCATCAAACACCTCAACGACTTCACCCTCACGCCCGAAGGCATCATCTTTCACTATCGGTTCGGTTTTCCCCACGTCATCCTCGCCGCCGAACCCCAAAGCGACTACCTCATCCCCTACGCTCAACTCAAATCCCAGTTCAAACCCAACAGCCCACTGCTAGAAATCGCCACAAAAGATTCCACAAAAAATGGGTTTTGAATTCAAACCTTGAAATCAAAACCCACCTGACTTATTTCCCTAAAATGTTTCCAAAACTACGTCTCCAAAACTAGGGACTTTTATCTACTTCTTAAACGGTCTGACCCAATCACGAAGCGTTTCGCTGGCCACATCACGACCACCGAGACCAAAGGCGATCGCAATAGCAACAGCCACGGCACCCAACAACAGACCAAAGGCCAGGTTCACAATATTGGTCGAGACACCCGCGCGTTCAAGAGCCATTGCACCCGTGAAGGCCAAGATAACCACCCGAGCAACAGTTGCTAAGGTGTTGGCTTGAGGCATTCCGGAGCTTTGGATAAATCTCGCGGCGAAGTTAGCCAAGTACAGGCCCACTGCAAAGATCAAAGCTCCAACGAGAACTTGACCCGAAATCGCCAGTAGCGCCGTGAAAACGGTTTTCAACGCGGGGAGGTTGAGCACATCTATTGCAGCAACTGCCGCAAACAACATCGTGCCTCCAAGCACCACAAACCCAGCAATATCAGACGGCGTTTTGCCCCCTTCTGCACTAGTCGTCTCTTGAAGACCCAAGCTCGACACCATGTTGTCAAACCCAAAGCCTCTCAGCAAACTGGTTGCCAAATCAGCCAAGAATTTCCCAACAAAGAAGGCGATCGTCAGGATGGCACCCGCCGTCAAGATTAACGGAATGGTGTTCATCACCTGAGACAACATCCGGGTCGCAGGATCAGCAATAGCCGGAATTTCCAACGCACCCAACGCCGCCGTCACGGTCGGAATCAGCACCAACACATAGGTCAACAAGCCCAACAGCGACGACAACGATTGTCCTGTCGAAGCACGACTCAGACCCACGCGCTGACCCACCGAGTCCACACCCGTCGCAGCCGCTAAGTTGGACACAATTCCGCGTACGATATTGGCAACAAACCAACCTGCACCGCCGATCAGCACCGCTTTCAAGATCTTGGGCAGGGCCGACAAGATTTGATTCAGCAACTCATTGACGGGTCCCAAAGAGCTTTGGAGTCCCAGGGTTCCGAGGATAAACGGTAGGAAGAACAGAAAGACAAACCAATAAATGGCATTGCCTAAGGTCTCACTTAGGACAATCGGGCTATCCGCCGATGCACTCGTGACCTTGCTGTCGAGATCAAACGATCGCGCAGACTGAATCACCAGACCCTTCAGAACGGTCGCCACGACCCATGCCAATCCGCTGATGGCCAAGGCCGCACCGAACTTCGGCAAAAATTCAAAAATGGTTCCAAGGAAAGCATTTAGCGGTGCAGACACCGTGTTCAACTGGAGCACATTTAAGGCAGCCACCAGCGCCACGAGCATGACGATCCAGAAGGCCACAGACCCCATGATCGACTCAATGTCCAGATTCGATGACGACGATCCCGTCACCGCAGAGGCGATGCGATTGTCGAGATCGGTCTGTTTCAGGAGATTCCGAACTACGCCTGCCACAAACCATGCGATCAAGGCACCCAGAAAAAGGACAGCAGTGGCACCTGCCAACCGCATAATGAGATCCCCAAGATTACTGGGCATCACAAGTCCCTCTATCTGCCCTAAGGGAAGACTCTGTACAAGACTATTCATAAAGTTCACTTAACTCACTTAACAGATATCAACGACAGTTTACCGGGAGCTTAAAATGAAATTATTGAGAGAAATGTAGATTGAGAAGAAAACCTAGACCGTTAAATTGCTTTTAGAGCAGGTTCTAGGGTAGAACTCAACTAAGCTCCAAAATAAACTCTAAGCAAAAGAGTGTATTTAAGGCTACTAAAGGCATTTAAAGCTCTAGAGTTCTCGCTAATTGACGATCGGTTTATTCAGAGTAAAATACTGAGAAGACCTAGTTTTCAGAGTAATTCTTCTGGGTTTGAAGATTACGGAGTCTGAATTTCTATTAGGTTAGCGGTAAATCATTTTTTAGGAAAGCTTTTAACCACACTCATTTACGTAAGTTGCCACTTGATTGACCTTCACGATTTCCACACACTTATGGCTATCCCAACCCAAGCGTTCACGCAAACCTTCACGCAAACCTTCACCCAGTCGATCGACATTGCCGCCACCCCGGAGCAGGTTGAGCGGACCTTTACCGAGCTTGACCTTATGCAGCGATGGCTGAACCCCATGCTAGCCTGCACGCCCGTGGGCCAGTGGAGTACGGACGTTGGCAGTCGAAGCAGGTTTGTCGTGAAGGTGCCGATCGTCTCGTTAGTGTTAGAAAACCGGGTAATCGATCGCGCTCCGGGGCGAGTGGTCTGGGAGTTTGAGGGCTTTTTTCGAGGCATCGATCGGTGGGAGTGCCACAAAATCGACATTGGAATCAACACGCAGACCCGTCTTACCAACAGCTTTAGTTTCGATATTCCCAATCCCCTAATTCGCTTCGGCTTCAACACCTTTGCAAAACGCTTGACTGCCCGAGACATGACGGATCAGCTCCAACGCCTCAAAACCGTTGCCGAAGACCTGTTCTAACAAAGACCCGCCTAACAATGGCGATCAACCGTGCGATCGCATTAATCCTGAAATCTAATATTAGGCACAGGGGGGCATCCCCCTCTACTCGCGTACATCTACGGATATTTTTCTAAGGAATGGATGTCTTTTTCAGAGAAATCCTTTAGAATCAGGGTTCTGTGGGCGCAAGTAACTGAGTGCGAAGGTTTTATAGCTATTTAACCCGTCTCACCAAAAATACGGAGGAAGTCCTTATTGTTACTTGACCTGGGGGGCCTCTTCAGTTCATTGTTGTATTCATATAGGCATAGACCCCGACTAGACGTTTCCCCGTATAGAATTGGGAATTAACAGCTTCAACAATCTTATTTTGGTACTTTATTTTGAATTTCTCTATTCGACTACCTCAACCTAGCTTCACCTCTACTTTTGTGTTAGACACCATAGAATCCGCTCTGGCAGACCTAAAGATTGGCAAAGCGATCGTCGTGGTCGATGATGAAAATCGCGAAAATGAAGGCGATCTGATCTGCGCGGCTCAGTTTGCAACGCCTGACATGATTAATTTCATGGCGGTTGATGCCCGAGGCTTAATCTGTCTAGCGATGACGGGCGATCGGCTAGACGAGTTGGACCTCCCGCTAATGGTCCGTGAGAATACGGATACCAACCAAACCGCATTTACGGTCAGTATTGATGCCTCTCCCAGCGTTGGCGTCACCACCGGAATTTCCGCCGAAGACCGCGCCCGCACGATTCAAATTACGCTTGATCCCAAAACCCGGCCTAGTGACCTCCGTCGTCCAGGGCATATTTTCCCTTTGCGTGCCCGAGATGGCGGCGTCCTGAAGCGAGCAGGCCATACCGAAGCCGCAGTGGACCTATCGCGCTTAGCGGGGCTATATCCAGCCGGGGTGATTTGTGAAATTCAGAACGCGGACGGCTCAATGTCTCGGCTGCCGGACCTGGTGACCTACGCCAAAAAGCACAACATCAAAATCATCAGCATTGCAGATCTCATCACCTATCGCCTACGCCACGAACGCTTCATCCAACGCGAAACCGTCGCCAATCTTCCGTCCCAGTACGGACAATTCCAAATTTACGGCTATCGCAACACCCTTGATAGCAACGAGCATGTTGCGATCGTCAAGGGAAATCCCGACCAGTTCAGCGGCACGCCTGTCATGGTGCGCGTCCATTCCGAGTGCCTCACGGGAGACGCTTTAGGATCCCTGCGCTGCGACTGCCAAATGCAGCTTCAGGCCTCCATGAAGATGATCGAACAGGCGGGAGCGGGCGTGATTGTGTACCTGCGACAGGAAGGGCGAGGCATTGGACTGGTGAACAAGCTCCGGGCCTACTCCTTACAAGACATCGGTCTCGATACCGTCGAAGCCAATGAGCGCCTCGGGTTTCCAGCCGACTTGCGAGACTACGGCGTCGGCGCACAAATCCTCAACGACCTCGGCGTCAAACAAATCCGCCTAATCACCAACAACCCCCGCAAAATTGCTGGACTCAGAGGCTACGGTTTAGAAATGGTCGATCGCGTCCCCCTGTTAATAGAAGCCACCGAATACAACGCCAGCTATCTCGCTACCAAAGCGCAGAAAATGGGTCATCTGCTCATGGGTAACTACCTCATGACCTTGGCCATCTCTTGGAAAGAGGAACCCAAAACGCTGACCGAGCGCTACGAACGGCTCGAAAAGCTGAAGTTCTTGGTGCGAGGGTTCGGGTTGATGATGGAAGAAGAAGTCCGTCCCGTCGCTGCCGCGCTCTTGGGTCCAGCCTCGCTGATGGTCAACCTTGGCACTGAACAGGGAGAAGATATTCCAGATCACTGGTTCCTAGATGGCAGTTATCCTCATACCGAAGCCATCGGACAGCTCGTAAAGCAGCTTGCCTTGTGGGTCACTATAGACCAGCTCACCTTTTTACTCTCCGACGGCACGGATCCGCTAATCGGATTACAAATCCAGCTCGATCGTCGAAACCTAACGATGGATGAGCTAAAAGGAACCTTAGCGGGTCCATTAGAAACGCAAATCGTCTATGCTTTTGAGCGATCGAGTCACTAATCTGCCCTATGAGCCGCTCAACCTCACGCACCGCCCCCGGACGTAGATTGTCCCAGCTTCGTCAAGTGGCGCAGTTTTGTCATCGCCATCGGTGCAGCGTCAATTTAGGGCTGGAGGCGATGGCCCAAACCCAGTCTTCAGCCCAACTTTCAGACCAACCTTCAGACCAATCCTCACCCAACCAGACGTCTTCAAACACCGAACCTTCCGAGCACGCGACGTCTACCGCTGCGGGTCTTTCAATAGGCATCGTTGGCGCAGGATTTGCGGGGTTGGCGTGCGGGTACGAGCTTCAAAAACACGGTGTGCGGGCAGAGATCTTCGAGGCCAGCGATCGTACGGGTGGTCGCTGCTGGTCCATGGGCGGAAGCTTTGGCGATGCCGACTTATTCCCAGGGCAGGTCATAGAGCGCGGTGGAGAACTGATTGATAGTCAGCACCATCAGCTTCTGAGGTACGCCCAAGAGTTTGGACTCGCAGTAGAAGATCTCACGACCGGACCCGGAGATTGGGCGTTTCACTTTAAGGGCGATCGGGTCAGTGAGCAGGCTGTGGTGGAAGAATATTTAGACTTTCTCCAGCAAATCGAACCCGACCTTAAAAGTCTCTCCTCCGAACCCACCGCTTGGAATCATACCGAAGCCGATCGCGCCCTCGACCAGATTAGCCTCGCTGAATATCTGGAAAAATATGATGTGGGCGACTTGGCCAAGGGCTATATTAACGCTAGCTATCAAGGGGAGTTTGGGTTTGGACTCGCGGATCAGACCTGTTTGCACTTTTTGCTGATGAACCTCGACACGCTGCACAATCCGCTGGAAATTTTTAGCGACGAACGCTACCACCTCACAGGCGGCAACGAACAAATCACCCGCTGCCTCACCGATCGTCTGACCCACCAAATCCATCTCCAACACCCGTTGATTCGTGTGGCTCGGACCAGTGCAGGTTTGGTTGCCCTGACCTTCGATCGTGGAAGCCACACGATCGTCAAAACCTTTGATGCCGTCGTCCTCACCGTCCCCTTTCCCGCCCTTCGTCACGTCGAACTCGACCCCAATCTCAACCTTCCAGCCTGGAAGCGCAAGGCCATAGACCAACTCGACAATGGCGCACAGGTCAAAATGATGCTGGGCTTCACAGGTCGGCCTTGGCTGGAGCAGGGGAGCAATGGCATCTCGCACTCAGATTTGCCTTACCACCAAGTGACCTGGGAATCCAACCCCACCTGCGCCACTGACCAGTACAGCACGCTTGTCAACCTCGCCAGTGGTCAGCTTGGATCTAGCCTTAAGACCGATCATTTTCAGCAGGATGCCCAAAGGTTTTTAACCAATTTAGACAAAATCTATCCTGGAGCAACACGTAGCGTACGCCGTGATCGATCGGGTCATATTTGTGGGCACATTGAATCTTGGATCACCAATCCTTGGAGCCAAGGTGCGTACCTCTGTTACCGTCCAGGGCAGTTCACCGCATTCACGGGTCTCGAAGGGAAATCGATTGAAAATCTATTCTTTGCAGGTGAGCACACGCACTCTTTTTATGCGTGGCAGGGATTCCTTGAAGGAGCCGCCCTGTCCGGGATTGAGACAGCTCAGAAAATTTTAAATTGTAAAAGATAAAAAATTTTTGACATCTGCACAGAAAAATCAGATTTTATCGTATATTATGTGTTCTGTGCGTTAGAAAAACCTTATAGATTACCAAACAGGTGTAGCCAATTGAAACTTGCTGTTGATTCTGCTGGGTACCAGCAAAACGTCCGTCCTGTAGAACAGTACGACTTTTATGGTAGACACCTCCTATTGAACTTCTCCGGCTGCGAAGCCGACATGAACAATTTGGAGATGATTCGTCAGGATTTAGTAGACGCAGTTAATGCTGTGGGTGCGACTATCCTCTCACATTTGGAACATCAGTTCACGCCGACAGGGGTGTCTGTTGTACTTCTTCTCTCCGAGTCTCACGCGAGTATTCATACTTACCCTGAACAACAAGCGTGTTTCTTAGACATCTTTACGTGCGGCGATACTATTTTTGTAGAGCCGTTTGGTGAGATTCTCCAAGAGCGTTGGAAGCCTCGCTGGGTGTCAAAGCAGATGCATGAGCGATGCGACCCGACCCAATTAACCGTTCCTGCTGCTTACAGTCAGTTAGCGCGCGGTGAAGTCGCAATGGCGCGATGAAAGATTTGCTCGATCGTGTCCTCGGAGAATAAGTCCTTTCGAGACCTGCACAAGTTCAATTGGCGAACGTCTTTTCGGGTGCGATCGACGAATTTTAAGTCTAGTCATTTTTCATTAAAACGACGTACAACCAGTGGGAGATGTAGTTCTAGGGCCACCTTGGCCTGAGCTACATCTCCCATTGATGTTTAAAGCTTAATGTTTAAAGCTTGATGTTCTCTTGGAGGGAGATAATGGAATTTACCTCATGGCTCGTGGATCAGTGCAGTCCTGACGAAATCCATATGTTTAAGCGCAGTGGCAAAATTCTGGCGCAGCAGACTGCATTTCAAGAATTACAGTATGTCGAAACGGAGACCTACGGAGGAGTCCTTGTCTTAGATGGGGCCGTTCAGTCGGCTGAAAACGATGAATATCTTTACCATGAGGCGTTGGTTCATCCCGCGATGATCGCCCACCCAAATCCTCAGTCTGTCCTGATCTTAGGGGGCGGAGAAGGCGCTACGCTACGAGAGGTGCTGAAGCATCCTATGGTGAAGCGGGTCGTCATGGTGGATCTCGACGGCGAACTCGTTGAGTTTTGTAAAAAACATCTGCCCTCGTGGCATCAAGGGGCGTTTGATGACGATCGCGTAGAGTTGCGCCATGAAGATGGACGAGCGTACATTGAACAAAGCACAGAACGGTTTGATGTGATTATTTTTGACATTACCGATGGCATTCCAGAGGGTCCAGCCATAGGACTCTATACCAAGGAGTTTCATGCGTTGTGTCACGATCGATTGACCGACGAGGGCGTCATGGGCGTCCAAGCCTGCCGATTGACGTTGACATACTGGGAAGAGCACGCGGTGATTCGTCAGACTCTCGCGACGGCGTTCCCGGTGGTGCGCAGCTACATCACGTTTATTCCCTCATTCTTGGTCACTTGGGGCTTCTTACTCGCGACCAAAGGTGTTGATCCCTTGCACCTATCGAGTGACACCGTAACCAAGCGGATTTTGGAGCGGGGATTGACGGACGATCTGCGGATGTACGACGAAATGGCCCACATGGTGCTGTTCTGTCTGCCCAAGGAATTGCGCCTGAACCTTGCTAAACCTGCACGGATTCTAGAAGATGGCAAGCCGTTGGTGTTTGCTTAGGCGGTATTTCTAGGATCATCTGGATTTCCGCTTAGCCCTGGTATGAGTTGCCAATGCGATCGACAAATACGTTGTACGCAAAGGGTAACCGTCCGGGGTTTCCGCGAGACTCGGCTTCATAACCCACCGGAACGACCACCGCTATTGCCAAGTCTGGTTCGTTCTCGGCCCCGATTACTTTTTTTACGTCAGCTTCAATCCAGCCATTCATAAAACAGGTCGACAAACCCAATCCCTCAGCCGCGAGAACGAGGTGCGTGGCCGCGATCATGGCATTTTTCAACGAATATTCCCGCGTCCTATCGCCCAAGCTCATCTGAAACTTTGGGATTGCAATTTTAAAATACTCCACCATTTCTGGCGTCCAAACCCCGCACTGAAGACCTTGCTGATAAATAGGCGTCAGATCGCCTTTCCATGCGTTTGGGTCAGCCGCAAAGACAAAGGTCACAGGCGCTTGGAGGACTTGCTGCTGATTGTAGGCAGACTTTGCAAGTTCGGCTTTCGTGGCTTCATCCTGAATGACGATAATTCGCCAATCTTGCAGATTATAACTACTCGGCGCGGCGACCACCAACTCGATCAACTGCCGCAGCGTCTCGGGATCGATCGGGTCCGACTTGAAGGATTTGATCGATCGACGACTCAAAATAGCGCTTTGGACATCCAAAACCTGCTTCAACAGCGGTGGGGCAGCGTCAGATTGAGTCATGTAAAATTTAGCGGATACGAAAACTTTTAGTTTACGCAGCTTAACACTGATTTCTCAAATTTGGTTGCAACCTTACGCGGATCTTCGGGATCGTCTAATGGACAGATGAAGATAAATTGGACGGTAACTTGAGATAGATTAACAGATGACTTAGAGAGTTAGATTGGCAGGCATTATGGCGTTAGACACCTGGTTTCCACTGGCAATTTATTATACGGACCTGCCCGAAGCCTCTGCGCACAAGCTGACCTTACTCAAAGCTGCATTGGACCTTAAAGAACGAGGCTTTGAGGCGCGGAACTATGAAGCACGGGCGTGGACGGGCGACATTCATGGCGTCGAACGCATTCACCAGGACGATCGCTTTGCCTGGATCGTTGCGCAAGTCGAGATACACACCCGGCAATATTTGACTGAATTGGGCTTAGATTTGAGCCAATTGGATTTGTATATTCAGCGATCGTGGCCCGTCATTTCACGCTACGGCGAAGAAGTGGGTCCCCATAGCCATCCGACCTCCCACATCAGCGCGGTGTATTACATCTCCGTACCCAACTCAGGATCTGAAGAAGCGGGATGTCTGGTATTCTTTGACGACGATCGGCGCAATGAAGTGAGTCCAGGACTAGGCAGCGACAACACAGAAGTCTTCACCGAATGGAACGTCCTCAACCAAGATCAAGCCTCCTATGCGCCCACCGAAGGACGGCTAATTGTGTTTCCATCGAAGCAGCGTCATGCCGTCACGCCCAACGAAACCGAAGGCGATCGAATTTCGGTTTCATTTGACATTGTATTGACCGCAAAAGAGGGGATAGCCGCAGGGTCATACGAATTTTTGACCCCACCGCCCACCGCATGGAAACGGTTTACCCAAAATCCTGCAATTGCACCGCCGCCTTTTGAATCGGCAACACCTCATCCAATGTCAACTCCCGCCCCGTCGTCAGGTGACTCGAACAGCAAATCGTACTGAAATGCAACGTCTGCCCGACCACACCCGAGAAATGCTTCTCCAACAGCAATCGAGACGTGACATCGCCCAACAGTTCAGACAAATCTTGAGTCAACCGATCGCGATCGTCCCGGTGCGTCAAGCGAAAATCAAAGCCCAAGCTCCCCGTTTTCGCCTTCACCGCCGTATCAAACTCATCCGGTTTGCGCGCCACAAACGCATTTGCTTGAGCCTCCAAGAACGCCCAAGTTTCAGGAAACAGTTCTTGAATCTTGGTCAGGGGGTTTCCTGCGAGGTAAACTTTAGTAGCGGTTTTACAATCCATTGGTGTTATTCTCCACAAAAA
>JAYUJY010000274.1:0-11216 GCA_043764895.1 Synechococcales cyanobacterium
GCGAACTTCACCGACTACTACATGGCGTTGTCGTACACCATACGCGATCGCCTCTTGCAGCGCTGGCTTGAGACCATCAAGGTCTACCACGAGCAAGACGTTAAAACCGTTTATTATTTGTCTGCTGAATTCTTGATGGGTCGGCACTTAGGCAATAGCTTGATCAATCTGGATTTGTATGAATCCACCGCACAAGCCGTTAAAGAATCTGGGTTAGACCTGACTGAATTGCTCGAACAAGAGCCTGATCCAGGTCTTGGTAACGGCGGTCTCGGACGGCTGGCGGCTTGTTTCTTAGATTCCCTCGCGACTTTAGAAATTCCAGCCATGGGCTACGGGATTCGCTATGAGTTTGGGATTTTCAATCAGTCGATTCAGCATGGCTGGCAGGTCGAGATTCCAGATAAATGGCTAAAATGTGGAAATCCTTGGGAAGTCGTGCGCTACGAATCCACCGTGGAAGTCGAGTTTGGCGGACGGACTGAAATTTATAACGACGATCGGGGCAGATCCCATACCCGCTGGATCCCCAGCTTCACCGTCCAAGGCATCCCCCACGACACGCCCGTCCCCGGCTACCAAACCAATACTGTGAACACGCTCCGTCTCTGGAAAGCAGAAGCAGGCGAAGATTTCAACTTCCAAGCCTTCAACTCCGGCGACTACGACGGCGCAGTGGCGAGCAAAATCAAATCGGAAACGATTTCTAAAGTCCTCTACCCCAACGACAATACGCCTCAGGGCCGTCAGTTGCGACTAGAGCAGCAGTTCTTTTTTGTCTCGTGTTCGCTGCAAGACATCCTTCGCCGTCACTTTGCAAAATACGGTCGTTTTGACAACTTGTCCGACTACGCCGCTGTCCAGCTTAACGACACCCACCCAGCCATCAGCATCGCCGAAATGATGCGCTTGCTCATGGACAAGCATTCGCTCTCCTGGGATGATGCATGGCGCATTACGCAGAGCACGTTTGCCTATACCAACCACACTCTCATGCCTGAGGCGTTGGAGAAGTGGGGCGTGCCGTTGTTTGAGCATTTGTTGCCTCGACATTTGGAGATTATTTACGAAATTAACCATCGTTTCTTGCAGTCGGTGGAAACCTGGTATCCGGATGATGAAGCGCTGCGATCGCGTCTTTCTATCATTGAAGATGGCGGCGAGAAGAAGGTTCGGATGGCCAATCTTGCGACGGTCGGAAGTCATGCTGTAAATGGGGTTGCCGCGCTGCACACCGAACTACTTAAGCAAGATGTCCTTCGTGATTTCTACAAGCTCTGGCCTGAGAAGTTCAACAACAAAACGAATGGGGTGACGCCTCGTCGGTGGATGTTACTCGCTAATCCAGCCCTGTCTGAATTAATCACTGAAAAAATCGGCGATACCTGGCTCAAGAACCTCGATGAACTTCGCAAGCTTGAATCGTTTGTGGATGACAAAGCGTTTCGCGATCGTTGGCGCAAGATTAAGCAAGCCAACAAACAGGAACTTGCGGATTACATTGTGTCTCACACGGGCGTAGAGATAGATGTCAATTCAATTTTTGACATTCAAGTCAAGCGGATTCATGAGTACAAACGTCAACACCTTGATCTCTTGCACATCATTGGTCTGTACCTTCGTATCAAGCAAGATCCGAGCATCCATGTAACGCCCCGCACCTTTATCTTCGGTGGTAAAGCGGCTCCCGGCTACGTGATGGCGAAGCTAATTATTAAGGCCGTCAACGCCGTCGCTGAGGTCGTTAACCGCGATCCTGATGTACGCGGACGCATCAAAGTGGTGTTCCTCGCCAACTTCAGTGCATCGTTGGGCCAACTGATTTATCCCGCTGCTGATTTGTCTGAACAAGTCTCGACCGCAGGCAAAGAAGCCTCGGGAACAGGCAATATGAAGTTCACGATGAACGGCGCACTGACGATCGGAACCCTGGATGGTGCAAATATCGAAATCCGCGAAGAAGTCGGCGCAGATAACTTCTTCCTCTTTGGTCTAACGGCAGCAGAAGTGGAAGAGAAGAAAGCCAACGGCTACAATCCTCAAGATTATTACCACAGCAATGAAGAACTTCGTAACGTTCTCGATCGCCTAGGCATGGGCTACTTTGTTCCCGGCGAGAAAGACTTGTTCAAGCCACTCGTTGATTCGTTGATGTATCACGATGATTACATGCTGTTGGCTGACTATCAAGCCTATTCTGACTGTCAGGCGAAAGTCGCAGCAGCTTACGAAGATACAGAGCATTGGACCACGATGAGTATTCTAAATGTGGCTCGATCGGGCAAGTTCTCCTCCGATCGGACCATCAAAGAATATTGCGATGAAATCTGGCATGTAAAACCCGTCAAGGTTGAACTGCGTCCTTACGATCAGGCCAATGCGACGCTTCAGGTCGTTCGCTAGTTCATCATTTGCTAGTTCATCATTTCAATTAGAACAGGCTCGCTAGATTAGCGGGCCTTTTTTATACCTGGCCTTTTTAGGTCTCTGAGATGTGAGTTAGCCATAGTTCCAAATCACCGATCGTTGTGAAATCCAGAATCGATTCTCCCAAGGTTTCGAGTTGGTCGATCGATAGTTTTTCCACTTTCTCAGTCAAAACTGGAGAAATTCCTCCAAACCGACGATTTAAAAGACGTAAAATCATTGACTTGCCACCGCGTGCTTCACCGCGTGCTTCACCGCGTGCTTCACCGCGTGCTTCACCGCGTGCTTCTGCCATTCGTTCGATCGTCGTTACGTACTTCATTTTTCTAGCCTCCTCAAATTCTTCTAATTCCACCTGAAATGCTTGCTCGATATCCTCCGGTAGACGCATCATCCAGTCCAGGAAATTGTACAACTCCAATATATCTTGTTCCTCGTAGCCTCGATCGTACAACATCGTCGTCAACCGAAATTTCCAAGTCTTCCGCTCCTGCGGCTCATGCTTCGTATCTTGCGTCTTCAAATGCGCCATCACTACAATGGCAAACGGATTCTCACTCGCCTCTAACGCTGCCCAATCCGATCGATAATCTGAAAGCTTCACGATCGGGAATTCAAACAGGACATTACAACCCCAGATGGAATCCTGATACGATCGGGTTCTCCAGGTCAAACTCTCATCCGCCAAAATGGCCAAACTTGCCACGGGACAGTCATAGCGATCGCGCAAACGATAGTTATAACTGAACATTTGCTTTCCAAAAACATCTTCTTTCTGACCCTGAACTTCAATGTGACACATCACCAATAGCGGATCGCCATTCAATCGCCAAAGTTGAATTAACTTATCCGCGTAGCGTTTCTGAACTTCTCCATCACGAACTACTTTTTGCAGTTCCTTATCCATAAACACAAAGCCTCGGTCCCAATCAATATCGGCTTCGATGGCAGGAAAGAAGAATGCCATAAATTCTCGAAAATACTGCTCAATAACCGTTTTCCACGGATTATCGTAGTCGTCATTTGTGATTTGTGTCATGACTCAAGACTTGAAAAGGCATTCTAAGATTATAGAGGAATAAGCCAATCCATCGGTTCGGTTCGCTATACTCATAGACAACGACATGACGCGATCGCACAAGGTTTGTAATGACATTAACGCCCTACGACCCTGATTCTTCCAATAACGATCGACCCGGTTCTAACGAGATGGATTTTAATGAAATACAGGCTGAGTTGAACTACCGACAGGCCAAAGTCGCCCTGCAAGATCTCGTCGATCGGGTGGATCTCAATGACCTGGAACGCAGTGGATTGGAACAGTCGATCGCGGGATTGACGTCCATGCTTGACAAACTGGATCAATCCGTAATTCATATCGCAGCCTTCGGGATGGTAGGACGCGGAAAATCATCGTTGCTCAATGCATTGTTAGGCCGGAATGCCTTTCAGACCGGAGCCATCCATGGCATCACTCAAACCGAACAAATTGCCGATTGGGACACCTTAAGGACCCATAATCCCAGTTCTCACATTCAGTTAATCGACACTCCCGGCATTGATGAAGTCCAAGGGGAAGACCGTGCGGCACTCGCACAACTAGTCGCCGCCCGATCGGATCTTTTGCTCTTCGTTGTGTCGGGTGACATTACTCAAGTCGAACATCGGGCACTGTCGGCATTGCGAGACGTGGGAAAACCCATGATTCTAGTGTTCAACAAAATCGATCAATACCCCGACGCCGATCGCCAAAGCATCTACGAAAAAATCCGCGACGATCGGGTGAAAACGCTCCTCTCTCCCGACGAAATCGTTATGGCCTCTGCCTCGCCCTTAATCCCCATCGCAACGCGCACTTCCGACGGTCGCCTCAACGTCACCCTAACTCCAGGACCATCGCAGGTCACAGATTTGAAGCTGAAGATTTTGGAAATTCTCGATCGGGAGGGAAAGGCTCTTGTTGCGTTGAATTCGATGCTTTACGCTGACGAAGTGAATGAGCAAATCGTCCATCGCAAACTAAAAATTCGCAATCGAGGAGCTGACCAGGTGATTTGGAACGGGGTTATTGCAAAGTCTCTCGCGGTGGCGCTGAACCCGATTACGGTGCTCGACATTGTGAGCAGTGCCGCTATTGATGTGGCGTTGATTGTAAGTTTGTCGAAGCTTTATGGCATTGCGATGACCGAAAAAGGAGCCTTAGGACTCCTAAAAACGATCGCCCTTGCTATGGGTGGCATCACCGCAGGCGAACTCCTCGCCACCCTAGGACTCGGAACTCTCAAAAGCATCCTAGGCGTTGCGGCCCCTGCCACCGGAGGTCTTTCTCTAGCGCCCTACATCTCCGTCGCCATTACCCAAGCAGGTGTTGCAGGCGTCTCGACCTACGGCATTGGGCAAGTCGCCAAGACCTATTTTGCCAACGGCGCAACGTGGGGCGATGCCGGACCCAAGGCGGTCGTCACGAGAATTTTGGACTCTCTAGATGAAGACTCGATTCTGTCCCGAATTAAGGAAGAACTGCGCGGAAAACTGCGATCGTAAACAGATCTATTCTCCAAATCTCTTAACGCTGATAAGTCAGAATTTTTCCGTGATAGGGTGAGCCTTGGATATTCTCGGATGTGGCTTTTTCTACCGTCGCCTCGTAACCAAGGCCCTCCATTGCCCGACCAAATTTGCCTTGATGGCCTCGACCTGGATCGACAATTTTTACCTCCGCATGAGGGTGCGCATGTCTATTGATAAACTGCGACAGCACCTCCGCATGAGTGCGTTCATACAACACATCACTCCCAATAATCACATCAAACTTTCCAAGTCGTGGATTTTCTGTCAACCAATTGCCAAATTCAAAAGGCAGCGGAGCAAGGTTATTAATCACGACATTTTTCCTAAGAAATGATCCGGCCATTGGATGATAATCACAGGCCGTAATATCCACCGATCGTTGATGCATCACCAAGCTCGCAATTCCAAGGCCACAGCCAATTTCTAGCACCCTTTTTCCCTCACTATTAAAGTGTGCCATATGCTTAACGAGGACCAATGCCGACGGCCAAACCACCCCAAACAATGACCACATCGCCGATGAAATCCCCATTTTTTCTGCAATTCGATCGGGGTCTGAAAATTGTTGTTTATCCTTAAGAGACCGAATGAAAAAATCGACATTCTCGATCGATAGAGTCTCAAACTTCACGTCGTAACCGGGCATGGAGTATCCGCGCGATAGAGCCATGCAACCGTATCACTCCGCCACTACCATCCACGGAATCTAATGACTAAGCGCCTTATTTATTAATAGAATCCATCAACAATCTCGGTGGTACGAGCCAAAACAACTGACAGTTCCCCACCAGTTCCCCCTCGATCGGAGCCATCAGCCCAATGATTCCCGCTTTCTTCAACAGCAGCCCTCCCTGAGCGGTCCCAAAAACCAGCATCTCTGCAAGCTGACTCAGATCTGGCTCGTGCCCTACGATCGCCACCCGTCGCCCCGCTTTGCGATCGCCGCTCAACTGTTCGATCGATCGGATCCTGTCGCCATCCGGTTGCAAAGCCTCCCAGCGTTCGATCGATTCGCCTAAGCCGCTTGAGTGCAGAATCTGAGCTGTCTGGTCTGCGCGTTCGTAAGGACTGGTGTAAATACGATCGAAGTGCAGCCCGAGATCATACAGCCGTTGAGCCACCTTGCGCGTCTTTTTCTGACCGTCCTCTGTGAGCGGTCGCCGCGAGTCATCCGCGTAGTCTCCAAACTGCCCCGCCAAGCCATGGCGCACCAGATAGATTTCAAAATAGGGGTCAACGGGTATTAAAGACATTGGGGTGTTAATTTCTTATGAAATGAGTAGCAAATTATAGCGAAGATCGATTGCCCTCCGTTTCTAACGATCGCAATTCTCTCTGGGTCAACGTTGGACTGCGGCAGAACATGCGATCGTCCACATTGTTAATGCGACAGCTAAACATACTGAATTTACCGCTTACACAAGCAATGCGATCGATGCACATTCGATCGGCATCCCTGCAAATCCTAAGTTGAGCGATGACAGAGGAATTGCGATCGTTCCACAGTATTCAGTCACGGCAACCATTCCCAAATTGCCCTTCTTTCCTCATCATTCCCAATTCACAGTAATTCCTTAAATTCAGACTTGGTGATCTGACAATCACGTAAAATCTGTAGTACAAGACCACTGCCGATCGTCTCTCCAGCATGAACGGGAACGACAGTCCGTCGTCCATCGGGATGAATCAGAATGTGATGACTACCTTTGATTCGTGCAACGTTGAATCCTTGTTTTTTCAGTACTCGAATCATTTCTTGTCCGGTCAGACTAGGCAGTTGACTCATAGCTGAACCGAAACCTTTTGGATGCCGACGAATTCCATGGACTCACTGCCGGATTCTTCAAACTCTAGACAAAGTTCGATCGCTTCTTGAATGCGTTCCATGAGTTCGTCTAGCGATTTGGCTTGAGTGTGACAGCCGCGCAAAGTGGGGACAGATGCAACAAAATAGCCATCACTATCGCGTTCAATTACAACATTAAATTCTTTGGTCATGGGTCGTCCTGTCCGGTGGGTGAGGTTCGATCATTCTTACGCGCTTCTATATTTTACCGTCTCAATTCAACATTCTCAATTCTCAATTCCTAACTTTTCCCACAACCGATCGCAAATTCCCTTGCCCAACTTTAGTTTTCGGATAGTTATGCTTCTGCCCGATCGAGTTCTAGAAAAATCGATTCTGCACAGAGAATGAGTTCATCGTCCATTAGCTCATTGATTTCCACAGGTGAAACGCGGCGGAGCAGAGCTAGGACAAGCTGGTGTTGTTCGGGTGCGGGAAGGTTGTCGATCGAATTTAGAATATCGATTGCGGTGGCTGTCATCTACTCAACTCCCGGTGATTCTGCCCTCCACTATATCGCACTTAATCGATCGCTTCCCGCCAAAGATCGATCGCCTCTACATCTTCTCCCGTAACGATCGCAAATTCCCTTGCACGACTTTAGTATTCGGATGGTCAAATCCTAAGACTTCAGCAATGCTAACTGCGGATTCAAATAACGGCAATACCCGATCGGTAACAACCTTCATGCGGCTGTCACAATTTCAACCTGAACTTTCATTCCACAATGAGTCAGCATTGTAAATCAATTGTTCGACTTGAAACCGATTGATGTCACCTGTCATGAGACTCTTTACACAGTCGATCGTTAACCCAAATATTTGTGTTCAGCCGACGCCGAAAAACTCTGCAAATCAATATTACTCTTACCACAAATATAAATTCAATGCTGGTGAGCCTTGATTAGCATCGACGCAATATCGTAGAAACTACTTTCCTCTGCTTCGTAAAGCTCATCAAACACAATAATACAAAATGAAGAAATCTTGCCATTCTGAGCGACGATTACTGGTTCCCATGCTGACGATCCACTATCTTGTTTAATTCGCCATTCTCCATTAATGGTTATTCTGATGACCTCTCCAATATAGGCTATCAATGATCCTAAGATCTCCATGTTATTATTGGCGTAGCTTCGTTGGTTATTCCTAGCAATAGCTTTATCTAAAATCAATATACTTTCTAAGGTTCTATCAAGTTCAAAAGGATTGATTTCAAATTTCTTAGCTATATTTGAAATCATGGATGGAATCTCCTCCATGAATCTCTCTGCACTGGGAATTTGGCTGTAAAGGATATGAACTGGATCACGTTTTCCGAGTTCAACTAATTCATCAAGTTCAGATTGCCAATCATTGACAGAGTTATACAGGTTTCCAGTACCAGCCTGACTGACTGCCAAGATTTTCCCGTCGGCGCACCGATAAGTTTCGTTGAAGACATACAGTAGATTGACTGGCGTTTGAGAATTTAGCGATGGGTCGATCGAACAATCATTATCTTCGATGTAAGAACGAACCTCTTTACTTTCAAGTCGATGTAGTAAAAATTTTCTAGCCACTAATAGCCTCCGTTTACATCCTTTAACCCTGTTGGAGCAGTCCTCCCAGTCCGATGGGTGGGCATTCTGGCAGGACAGTCAATTATATATAATATTCCTTACTATGGATGCTCGCCCCGGCCACACTGTATTTCGACGCTTGAATAATTCCTGTCCCGCCGATCGCTAGGATCAAGGTAATGGTCGTCAAGTTACTGCTTGACGCTAAAATAAAGGGTAGCGCAGTCAATGAGGACGCCATGAATCGACCAAACGTCTACACAGCCGGACATGAAATTAAGTTGACATTGATGCTGGAAGCCCAGACATTAGGTAACTTTGTCGCCTCAGTGCTGGAATTTCCCAGTTGTCGCGAAGAAGCTGATACAAAAGATGGCGCGATCGCCCAGCTTGAGGCTGCTTTGGTGGAGAAAATGGCGCGCACGGAAGTTCGGCCTTGGTCGATCGCCTTACCTACGGCCAAAAATGAAGTAGATGAGCCTACTTGGGCCAAATTTGCGGGAATATTTAAAGATAATCCAATGTTTGACCAAGTAATGGAGCAGATTCAGGCTGACAGAGAGGCTTGGGGTGAGGAAGAAATGGATCCTTCCGAGTACCAGCGATAATGTTTATTCTCGACACCGACCC
This sequence comes from Synechococcales cyanobacterium, assembly GCA_043764895.1. Taxonomy (GTDB): domain Bacteria; phylum Cyanobacteriota; class Cyanobacteriia; order Leptolyngbyales; family Leptolyngbyaceae; genus JAAFJU01. Next base: position 9,036 of record JAYUJY010000274.1, read on the forward strand.
TGTTTCGCTGTGGCTACGCGGACATCCTTTGGTGAAGGAACGGACAGTCCAAGCTGGGCCAAATGTTGCTACAACTGTGGTGACAGTGCAAGAACTGTTTAATGGTTGGGCAGGCCGGATTAATAATTTAGCGCAACAGGAAACCCTGGTGTTTGCTTACACCAATCTTTGGAAAACAATCGACTTTATCCAGCAATTTCCGGTTGCTAATTTCGACCAGAGTGCGGATAATTTCTATGTGAATTTGTTGGAAATGAATGTTGATCTGAGGAAAAAGAAACTACGGCAAGATGTCCGTATCGCCGCGATCGTGCTTTCCCTAAATGCAACTGTAGTCACTAGAAATCGAAAAGACTTTAGCTTGATACTAGGTTTGTCAATCGTTGATTGGTCCGTATGAAGCAAGTATTGTGCCTCAACAGTTAAGTACACTAATCCCTTCAATCGTCCTGGTCTGACGCTTAAAAAGCTTATTTTTTCAAAGCTACGGATAGATTAGTGTGTTTCTGTGGCATAAAGAATAGGACAGCTCTTGAGATCGACGCCCATGGATGCCACACCCAATGCCGAACTAGAGGCCAAGCTACAGGTCACACCAGACGATCGAACCCACCCTATCTGGTCCACTTTAGCGAGTGAAATAGCCGACTGGACTCGCATTGGACTTACGCAGAGTCCCCCCGGTCCGATCGTGGTGGGCATCCTAGCGGGACAAGGCACGGGCAAATCGACTCTCGTCCAAGATCTCAAAAAGCTGCTCAAAACCGACTGGAATCTTACCGCTGTTTGTCTGTCCCTAGACGATTTTTATCTTCCTTACGAAACCCGCCTCCGCCTCAAAGAGCAAGACCCTCGTCTGATTTGGCGGGGACCACCGGGCACCCACGATATTCACCTCGGCGTCCAAACGCTTAAGAAACTTCGATCGCAGACTTTTCCCGTGCCTCTGCCTCAATTTGACAAATCACTGCATCAAGGTCAGGGCGATCGTATTTCGCCCATTGAGGTCCACCAAGCCGATGTTATTTTGTTCGAGGGTTGGTTTGTCGGCGTGCGTCCCGTGTCGCCCTTCCAACTGGAGACTGCGCCACCGCCTGTGGTCACTGAAGCCGATCGAGACTTTGCGCGGGATATGAACCGGAACTTGCACGCCTATCTGCCCCTTTGGGAACAGCTCGATCGGCTGATTTTACTAAACCCGAAGGATTATCGGCTCAGTCTGCAATGGCGTATAGAAGCTGAAGCCAAAATGCGTGCGTCTGGCAAACCGGGTATGAGTGACGCCGAAGTGGTCGAATTCGTTGAGCATTTCTGGAAAGCGTTGCACCCCGAACTGTTTGTCCTCCCCCTTAGAGACGAACCCCAGTGGATCGATCGTATCATCGACATCGACGCCCACCACCAGCCCACCCAACTCTATCAACCGAAATAAGAGTCTGTACGAAGAGTCTGTTATGCCTTCAGCTCAAGAAGCTTGGGATGTCTATCCCCTGTTGCTCAATGACAGACTCTAAGATCGCAACCCGCTCTCTCAACCGACCCGGCGTTTCTGTCCGACAGTCTTTAAAACTCATGGCATCTAAATCGAGAAAGGAAATAATGGCCATTTCCAGAACGGCTTCAATCGGATCACCCGTTTCGATCGCATGTTGAGTTAATGCGTCTTGAATGCGCCGAGGGAGTTCCTGGATAATCGACTGAGCGAGGGCAGGAGACAGTCTTTCTTGAACTTGCATTGTTATGAATCCTTCTGTTTCCGGATAATACTGTTGTATCGTGGCTGGGCGATTTGTAGCATTCGTGCTTCTAATTCTAGCGCTTGACTTCGCTGAGCGTAGCTGAGGGCAACAACCGCAATTCGGATATCTGTTATTGGAAGACAATCTGCATAGGCGTAGAACAGCGCTTTATGACCGCCCATGAACCGATTACGAATGTTAAAAGATTTTCCAATGTAGAGAATCCCTTGACTTCGATGCTTAACGGCATAAATTCCAGAATGTTTGGGGAGTGCGTGAAGGGTTTTGTCAAGTACAAAACAGTCCTCAAAGAGCATCAAGGTAAGCCGATCGAGAATTTCGATCGCATCTTGTTGGAATTTGTCCTCATTCATTAGGGGTGTTCTTGGAATGTCTTAAATTCAGGCGATGGCGAGTGGATTATAGCCTACGGGAATGCGTG
>JAYUJY010000275.1:0-50687 GCA_043764895.1 Synechococcales cyanobacterium
CAAGTACCTCTCTTAGGGGTTTTAAATTATGGCTAAGAATAAAGGCGTAAGAATTGTCATTACGCTCGAATGTACAGAGTGTCGGACTAATCCGGACAAACGGTCTGCTGGCGTGTCTCGGTACACGACCATGAAGAACCGCCGGAACACCACAGCCCGTATGGAACTCAGTAAGTTCTGTCGGCATTGCAACAAGCATACTGTCCACCGCGAAATCAAATAATCAAGGTTCATGGATGAGCGAGCTGTGCAGTCTGTGCTGTCGGTCAGACATCCATCCTTTTTTGTGGAACGCGCTTTGGAAGTTTTGGGGAAGTGGACTCATTTCGACCAAAACTCAGAATGTGAAAATTCTGTCCAATTCATCGAGTAGGTAAATTCATGGCTTATTTTCGTCGTCGCATTTCGCCCATCAAACCGGGCGACCCGATCGATTACAAAGATGTTGAACTGCTTCGGAAGTTCATCACTGAACGCGGAAAGATCTTACCCCGTCGCATTACGGGCCTAACCGCAAGACAGCAACGCGACCTGACCGTTGCGATTAAGCGTGCGCGCATTCTGTCGTTGCTACCGTTTGTGAACCAAGAAGGCTAGATTATTCTAGGTTTTTTGCAATCTTCTCAGAGCGATCGCTTGAGGGGAGATTGCAGCTCTTATCGAATGGATAGGCGGAGGGTCAGAGGAACGGATGTGTTGCTCGCGCCCTCTGCATTTTGAGTGTCTAGTTACGTTCCTATTTGACGTTTGCGTGGTGGAGTACCCCATGGAAAAGGGCACTTTAGTTGAGTTTCGGGTCAATGGCGACAGGCGATTAGCGGTCATTGAGAAACCTGAAGGAAAGAAGAATTTTATTGCAATTGATGAGCGGGGACATGCCCATACCCTTCATCCGCGTCAAGTGGACTATCCTGTGCCGGGGCAGGGTTATCAATCTCGGGACATCCCGAAGTTTTTGAAAACCATTCAAGATTATCTAGATCCTAGCAATCTAGAAGTAGCTTGGGAATTGCTGTCTGAAGAGGCTGGAAGCACCGTGCCTCAAGAGTTGGCAAAGCTTTTGTTCTCTGAAACGACGCCTGAAGTCTGCTATGCCGCCCATGTGTTGCTCTCAGACGATCGCCTATATTTCAAACAAAAGGGCGATCGCTATGAGCCACGCCTCGCGAATCAAGTCAACGAACTGAAGCACCAAGTCGAAATGGAACGCCAACGCCAAGAAGAATGGCAAGGGTTTCTCGATCGAGTTAAGGCTCAGCTAGAGCGCTCCAATCAAAGTTTAGAGGGTGCGCCGACTCCGGCAGATTGGCAACCATCCGATCGGGTGCGTTTTGATGCGCTGGAGAAATTTGCGACGTGGGGGGATGAATCCAGCCACAAAAACAACGCTGTTGAACTGCTCCGTGCCCTTCAGCAATCTGAAACTGGACCCGGTGCATTGCAGCTTCTCGTGAATTTGGGACTGTGGAGTCCCCACGAAAACCTTCCCCTGCGGCGCAGTCCAGCGCCGATTCAATTCCCCACAAAGGTTGCTGACTTGGCTAACGAATATCTCGCCTCCGCGCCTCCTGATCTCCACCCCGATCGTACGGATTTGACGCACCTTAAGGTTTATACGATCGATGACGAAAGCACCCGCGAGATTGACGATGGCCTAAGTCTCGAAATCCTTCCCGATGGCCGCGAAAAAATCTGGATTCACATTGCGGATCCCACCCGCTGGCTGACTCCCGGCGACACTTTGGACCTTGAAGCGCGACGACGGGGAACGACGATTTATTTGCCGACGGGTGCGATTTCGATGTTTCCGGTGGAACTGGCGACAGGTCCGATGAGCTTGAACACGGGCGGGGCATGTTGTGCGCTGAGTTTTGAGGTAATCCTGGCGGACGATGGCAGCATTGAGTCTTATACGATTCATGCCAGCTTGATCAAAATCACCTACAGGCTGACCTACGAAGACGTCGAAGAAATGCTCCAGCTCGGTTTGCAAACTGAAGCCGAACTAGAAATGCTGGCTCAGTGGGCACGCAAACGAACGGCATGGCGACAGTCTCAGGGTGCCATTACGATCGATATGCCGGAATCCAGCGTCAAGGTTATCGGCGGCGGTGAGGAGATTATCTTGGGCGTGACCGAAGATGTCTTTGCTCGCCAACTTGTTGCGGAAATGATGATTTTGACTGGGGAGATTTCGGCGCGATATGCCCATGCCAATGGGATTCCCGTTATGTTCCGAGGTCAGACCCAACCGGACCTTCCGCCCGAGGATGAGCTATTAATTATTCCGGCGGGGCCAGCCCGTGCCTGTGCGTTGCGCCGCTGTATGCCGCGTAGTGAACTAAGTACGTCTCCGGTGCGCCATGCGAGTTTGGGCCTAGATTTCTACGCTCAGGTAACGTCTCCGATTCGTCGCTATAGTGATTTGTTGGCTCATTTCCAGATTAAGTCTCATTTGCGCGGGGAAGCGCCGCCGTTTTCTGCGGGGGATGTGCAGGACTTGAGTGGGGTGATTTTGGGGACGGTTCAAGAAGCGGTGTTCTTAGAGCGCCAAACCAATCGTTATTGGAGTCTGGAGTATTTGAGCCGAAATACGACGGAAATCTGGACCTCTATGATGTTGCGCTGGTTGCGTGAGCATGAAGGACTTGCTTCTGTGCTGCTCGAAGATTTGGGGCTGGAGTTTGCGATGACCTTCGATCGACCGATTATGCCCGGTGATCGATTGCAATTGCGAGTGCTTCGATCGGACCCTAGACGCGACATTGTTGAATTGCAAGAAGTGTTTAATCATCAGCAAGAATTGATCGACGCTTAGTTTAGATAAGCCTGATGATGCGTGGCAATGAGTGCGATCGTTCGTCGGGTGGAAGGGCTTTGGTCTGGAGCGCTATGATGATACGAGAAGTTTTGAAGCGATCGGAGGCTGTCTCGTGGTAGCGACAATTAGACCGAAATTATATTTAAGAACGGATCTAATCCCGCTTGCGAATGAAAAGATTTTGTTACATGGAATTAGTTGGGCGACCTTTGAGGGACTGATTCGAGAGTTAGAATCTCAGCCTAGCAAGCGACTGACTTATGACAATGGATTATTGGAGATCTGGATGCCGTTGTCACCTCATGAAAGTCTTAAACGTTGGTTAGGTCGGATTGTTGAGATTACGACTGAAGAAATAGACTGTGAGATTCGCAGTTTGAGTGCTTGTACTTGGCGTAGACCCGATCTATTGAAGGGCGTTGAAGCGGATGAATGCTACTACATTCAAAATGAAGCCATGATTCGCGGCAAGATGGACATTGATCTCGCGATCGATCCACCGCCAGATTTGGTGATTGAGGTTGATGTGACGAGTTTATCTTTACCTCGTTTGCCGATTTATGGAGCTTTGGGAATGTCAGAGGTGTGGCGAGTTTATGAGGATGTTGTTCAGATTCTTGTTTTGCAGAATGGGGAATATATTGAAGTGGATCGATCGTCCTCACTTCCCTTGATAACGACGGTGATATTGCAGAATTTTTTGGTTCAAGCTTCAACGATGGGAGAAACCAGTTGGGCGAAAGGAGTGCGGCAGTGGGTTCGATCGGGTAACCAATGTGAGTGACTTGGGTCGCCCCGCCTGATTTTAGACTCGGGGCAGAGCGTTCAGCAGAGGCAATCCAAGCACTAATCTGTATTTTTAAAGTGTGACTCACCCCAAAATATCATTCACGGCGATCGAGATATTCGGTAATGTTTCGATCGTTACTGTTTGTCCGGCTATAAAAGTCTGGACTGATGAGTAGGTTTCAGCTACGGGCTTTCGATAAACTTCAACTTGATTATCTTGCAGATTGACGATCCAAACTTCGATAATTCCAGCAGCGGCGTAGAGGGGAAGTTTAACAGTGCGGTCTTTTTCTAACGTAGTGTCTGACACTTCGATTAGCAGATGAATATCAGAGGCTTCAGGATGACCCGATTCGTAGAAATCATCTTTCCAATGAAGGACTGCGAGATCCGGTTCGGGTTGAGAAAAAGTGCCTAGTTCGACCGGATTTTGGACTCGAATGATGATGGCGTCGATAATTTTCCGGTTTAGAAACGTGCTAATTCGATCGACTTTTGCAGCATGTTTTCGTCCGATCGCAGCCATGTGAATGATTTCTCCATCTAATAGTTCATAAGGCGACCCTTCTTCCAAAATCCCTGCTTCGATCATGGTTTGGAAATCGGATACTGTAAATCGTTTGCGATCGGAGGGTTGAAGATTGCGATCGAGTTGGAGAACCATAGGGAAAACTTCTACGATGGGCGGTAGATATGATTTGCAGAGTTCTAAGTCTAACGAATTTTCTCGTGGGTTGAGTCAGCTCGATACTCCCTTGTATATTTCTTAATAATTTCAGACTGACCTCTAGTCAAGACCGACTTATGCTAGGCTAAACGACGGTTTTTAGATTGGGGCGAAATACACTGTGGTGACGGTCAAGAAGAATTTTGAGTTTGAACTGTTGGCCCAATGTCCGGTTACAGGTGCTCGCGCGGGGCAGTTCCTCACGCCTCATGGCATCGTTGAGACCCCGCGATTCATGCCTGTCGGGACCCTCGCCAACGTCAAAACTGTCACGACCGCCCAGCTCAAGGAAACGGGCGCACAGATGGTCTTGTCCAATACTTATCATCTCCATCTCCAACCGGGCGAGGACCTTGTTCAGAAAGCGGGCGGGCTTCATAAATTCATGGGCTGGTCCGGACCGATGCTCACGGATTCGGGTGGATTCCAAGTCTTTAGCCTCAGCAAAATGAGAACCATCACCGACGAGGGCGTCACCTTTCGATCGCCCCGCGATGGAGCCATCATTAACCTCACCCCCGAAAAATCGATCGAAATCCAAAATGCCCTCGGCGCAGATGTGATCATGGCCTTCGATGAATGTGCGCCCTCAGGATGCGGACGTGACATTACAGAAAAAGCTCTCGTCCGCACCACAGAATGGCTGAAGCGATGCGTTTCGGCGCACAAACGCGAGGATCAAGCGCTGTTTGGTATTGTCCAAGGCGGGGAATTTCTAGACTTGCGATCGGAGTCCGCCCGACAGCTTGTGGCCTTAGATTTGCCCGGTTATGCGATCGGCGGCGTCAGCGTTGGGGAATCGCCCGAAATGATCGATCGCGTGGTGCAGCATACAGCCCCGCAACTTCCCAACAATAAGCTGCGCTACTTAATGGGCGTCGGCACCAAACGCGAAATGGCACGGGCAATTTCAGCGGGAATTGATGTCTTTGATTGCGTCATTCCGACCCGACTTGCTCGTCATGGAAATGCCATAACAGGGTCCCATCGATGGAACATCAAAAATACCCAGTTTCGCGAAGATTTCAGGCCGATCGATCCGACCTGTTCCTGTTACACCTGCACCAACTTTAGTCGTGCTTATCTCGGTCATTTGTTCCGAGCACAAGAAGTACTTGCCTACACCCTTCTATCCATTCACAATATTACTGAACTGGTCCGGTTTACCCAGGAAATTCGGCGATCGATCCTAGAGGGAACCTTCGCAACTGAGTTTGCAGACTGGATCGTTCCAGTGGAAAGCTAGACCGATCGTGCCATTTCAGACCATTCGAGCCTCTTGAAATACTTGGATTAGTTCTGGTCTGGCGCAGGCAATCACTTGATCAGCTAGATGTTTGTGATGCGGAAAACTCGCTAGATCTAGAAAATGAGGAGTATTATCGTATCTGAAAATAAGCTGATTTTTGGCATTCTGATAGTGATATCGATAGTCAACCCATACCAAGACTTGGGATTGAATCTCTAATGCTTCATTCACTTCCAACAAGTTTCCATCTGCAAATCGAATCCGAATCCGAAGGTTCATCCGCTCTGATGTTAATGCTTCTTCAAGGTATCGATCGACTCGGATATCGGGCATTTGGTCTAATGCTTGTTCAACGGCGGCCAGATGTTTTTCAATTAATCTATGCGGCGTCATGCAATTGGCTCTCGACTTCTTGACGTAAGCCTAAAAATTGACGATAGTCTATGGCCCATTCCACGATTTCCCGATCGTCGGACAGTTCACCTCGGTTGTATCGATCGAAGAATTCGGCGGAGTTCATCTGTTGACGGTTTTCATACAGACTTAGGCGTTTGGCTACGACAATCAATGCATCTAGCGGAGATGGGTACTCGATTCGTTGTTTCAACATTGATGCGCCTCCGCCCATATTCGTGACTGTTCTCATTGTACAAGGCAATCCTAAATAATCCGGAATAGACTTTATTACAGGTGTAGAATTAGAGGAAATCCGATCGTCTTTACCTGCTGCCATGACTGAAGAAGAAAAGACCAGCGAATCTAAAACTGAAGAAAAAGACTCGATCGTTCCTGCGGGAATGGCTCCGTGGAAACAGGAACTCGGAAAAGTTCTGTGGAAGGTCGTTACGACGGGTGCGGTTACAGGTGGCGGGGTAATGGCGGTGCTGAATGGAACGAAGCTGCCGGAGATTGCCATGGGAATGGTCGGTGGTGGTCTGTTTACGGGGGGCGGGGCGATCGCAACGGCACTCATCGGTCCAACATTGAAGAAAACGAAAAAAGGGGCGGAATTTGCGGGAGAGAAAGGGGCGGAATTTGTAGAGAATCAAGCGAAAGAGTGGGTGGATAAAGTTTTAGGGGTGGACGATCGCTATCTCGAACTTCAGAAGGAAGACTGCCAAGCGTCGCTTTGTGATGGCATTGCACAAGTTTTTACGCTGCTGTTGGAAGAGATTTTTGTGCCGTTGTCGATGACGTTTACCGATCGGCGTCCGGGGTGGATGAACGATCGGGCGGAAGAGTTGGGCGATGCGGAGGAGTTAGCGCTTTTGATGCCGTCGAGCCAAAAAGAAGCTCAGATTTGGAAATGGCTTCAGCAAGCAGAAAAGGAGTCGAAGCAAGGGATTCCGTTTCGGCGGATGGCGATTTTGGCCTTTGGTGGGTATGGAAAAACGACATTACTCAAGCACATTGCTTATATTTACAGCAGCAAACAACATCGACGTTATGACGTGAGCGCAAAGGTTCCGATCTTTTTGCCATTGAAAACCTATGGAAAAATTGTGACCGGAACGCCGACGTTAACGCTGCCGGAAGTGGTGATGCAATATCATGTCCCTCATTTATCGCGGGACTTAGTGTTGCCGGAGAATTGGGCGGCATCAAAATTGAAAGCGGGTGAGGTCGTGCTGCTGTTGGATGGGTTGGATGAGGTGAAGGAGGGCATTCGTCCTCAGGTGACGCAATGGCTGAAGCGGGAATTACGCGAATATCCCAAGTCGATCGCAATTCTGACCTCGCGCCCGAAAGCTTATGATGATCAACCGATCGCAACGAAGCTGGAAATGCGAATGCGAATTTGGGTCGAACCCTTTAATCCAGCACAGCAGGAATCATTTATTCAGCGTTGGTATGGCTATCAGGAACTGTATGCGAATAATGGTCGATCGACCTCGGATGTGACGCGGAGAGCGGGAGAGAAAGCGGTCAAGCTCTTGGGGCAAATTCGAGAACGTCCTGAGATTGAAGACTTGGCGAAGGTGCCGCTTTTGCTGAATATGATTGCGACCTTTCATCGGTTGAGTCCAAATGTGCAGTTACCCAAGCGGAAAGTGGATCTCTATCAAGCGATTTGTAAATTGCAATTGGTCGATCGCCCTGGTGCAAAGGAACTGGATAGCTTACTGACGAAGACGGATGTTCAAAATATTTTGCAGAAGTTGGCATTGGAAATGATGCTGAACGATCGCGAGAAAACGGTGACGTATGATGTGTTGCACGATCGCCTACTGCGCTATTTGGATCAGGAAAATGAGAACGTGGATGCAGCGGAGTTGCTTAAAGAAATTGTTCGGGTAAGTGAGCTTTTAATTGAAAAAGAGATGGGCGAATATGAGTTTGCCCATTTGAGTTTTCAGGAGTATCTCGCTGCAAAAGAAATATTCGATCGCAAAGTAGAACAAATCGTGATCGATCGCCTGACGATTTCCGAATGGAAGCCGTTGATTTTGATGTATTCCAGTTTGCTGAAAAATCCGAGTGTCTTAATTCGATCGATGTTGGATCAAAACCTGACAGATTTAGCGCGATCGGCGTTGCAGGAAACCACTAAAAAAGTTGATCCTACGATCGAACAAGAATTAGAACGATTGAGTAATCAAGTCACAAATTCAACTTATACCCAATTGGAAGCATTGCTGAAAGCTGGGAAATGGAAAGATGCTGACGGGGAAACTTCAAAAGTTATGCTGGAAGTCGCGGGACAGACAGAGCGGGGTTATTTAGAGGAAAAGGATTTACAAGATTTTCCCTGTGAGGATTTATTGACGATCGATCGTCTGTGGGTCGAAGCGAGTAATGGTCACTTTGGGTTCTCAGTGCAGAAAAAGATTTGGGAAGAATGTGGTTCACCAATGTCCTACAATGACGACTACGAAAAGTTTATGGAAAAAGTGGGATGGCGATCGGAAGATAACTTTGTGGGCTACAGCGACCTCAAACTCTCATCCTCTCTTTCTCCGAAAGGAGAACTACCAGCTACTACGGTTCAGAGAGGGAAGTATAAGATACCATGGGCCTCATTACCTAGTTGGCTAATGATATCTTTGTTTATGCGACGGCTTATAAACTGTAACACCCAGGAAATTGAGAAGTGAGAATGTTGAATTGAGAAGTGATGTTCTACATTATCAATTAATTTCTTACTCTCGAATTCGCACCTGAACCTCATCCACAATCCAAGGTCGGCGATCGATCATCTCCTGCTCCAATAATTGAATAAAACGATCGATTTTCGTAGAGAAGTGCGATCGAACCAACGGATTTGGGAGGTTGTCGATCGCACCGTCTGTAACTACAATGTATGTATGAATGTAATCGACTTTGATTGGGATTCGCATAAAGCAAAAGAGAACGTTCGGAAGCATCAGATTTCCTTTGAAGAAGTTTCCAATGCCTTCTATGACGGACGTGCGCGAATTCTGTATGACCCAGACCACTCACAGGATGAGGATCGCTATATTCTACTCGGGGTCAGTGAAGAATCTCGATTGCTGATGGTTTGTCATCTGTATAAAGAGAACGATCGGCTAATCCGAATTATCTCCGCCCGCCCCGCCACAAAAGATGAACGTCGTCAATATCAGGAGTTTTTAATATGAGAGAAGAATACGATTTTTCCAATTCCGTACCCAATCCTTACGTCAAAAACCTAAAAAAACAAATCACAATTCGATTGGAAGAAGACGTGATTGGCTATTTCAAAGCATTAGCTGAAGAAACCGGAATTCCCTATCAAACCCTCATTAATCTATATTTGCAAGACTGCGCTAAGTCCAATCGCAAACCTTCTTTAGAATGGGCTTGAAACGGAAATCCCACGGAATGATACCGCTTTTTCCAGAAGTGCCCCGATCGGTTCAGCATCCGGTTAAAGCACATCGCCATGTACCAATTTTAGCCAAGGTCGATCGGATTTTATATTATCTAACGTAGGATGGGTTAAGCGAAGCAACCCATGCGGACCAGCCGTCACTGCAACAACCGATCGACCTTTTTAAATGAGATGACCCAAGGAAGTTCTTTATCAGGTATCCGGTTATACATCAGGGCTTCGCTGATTAGGTTAAAAGTTGTTTAGAGCATCTGGATACCGTCTGCATTAAAGATTCCTCAACCGGAGATCATTTATTATGTCGATCGCTGCTATTCAAACTGTTTACGATCGCCTATGCACAATCGATCAGGTCGATCTTGTGACTAGTGCTCTTTATCGCCAACGCGCCCAAGAAATCCTCGCCGACCTTAATGTTAATTTCAACTCAAGGCAACTTATTGCCGATCGACTGAACGAAGCGAATCAATTGCTAGGAATGTCATCCGTCAGAAATAGCGATCATAGTTACTAAGAGATTATGTTTCCCCAGAATTTGGATCTGAGGGACTTGCTTCTATGCTGAAGAATGTCACTGCGGTATTACCGTACCTCTTCTCGCGGCACACGATTAATCCATCACGAACAATCGATCGTCCGGGTGAATGTTCGACTGCGCATTCGCCATGATCTGCTAGTAGTTTAAATTCAACAATCGCCGCTAACACAGGGTCGTAAAGATCACCTTTGTAGGGCGGATCGAAGTAGATTCGATCGAACTGTTGTCCTGCGAGTTTGTCTAAAGTCTTCACCACATTGCCTCGAATAACCGAAGCGGTTTGGGAGTCTTTTGTGACTCGTTTCCAATTTTTTCGGGCGATGTCGCAGGCGTCTGGATTTTTTTCAATGCCCACCGCAACCAACGCTCCCCGACAAAGCGCTTCAGCACCCATCGCGCCACTTCCCGCGCATAGGTCCAGCCACCGACAGCCATCTATGGTCCCTTGCCAAATATTAAATAGAGCCTCTCGAACTTTTGAAGTCGTCGGACGCATTTCATCGCCCGGAAGCGTGTCGATCAATCGATTGCCGTAAATTCGTACACTCATCCCACACCTTCTAAAAACGTATCAAAACTCGATCGATCGCTCATCGCAACTTGCGCGCCCACTTTTGTCGTGGCCAACGCCCCAGCCGCACATCCCCAGCGTACCGCATCCACATCCGTTTTCCCCTCGCATAGTGCAACTGCAAACGCCCCCGCAAACGCATCTCCCGCCGCAACTGCATCGATCGCCTCTACTTTAAAAGCGGGAACCCAAAGTGTTTCTAATTGCGAATCCGTTGAATCGATGGGCGATCGCGATTTTGAATAATACGCTCCTTTTGCACCCAACTTAATAATCACGCTTCGCACCCCCTGACGATGTAAAACTAAACTCGCCTGCGTTGCCGTTTCCACATCCCTCACCTCAAATCCCACCAACTGGCCCGCCTCAGTTTCATTCGGAATCAAAAAATCTACAAACGGATAACAGTCTACGATCGACTCCTCTCGCACCGGAGCCGGGTCCAACACCACGGTCACACCCATACCGCGAGCCACTTGCGCAGCCTGTCTTACGGCGTTCACGGGCACTTCCAATTGCAATAACAAAACCTTTGCCCCAACCAATCGCGTTTTCAATCGCTCAATGTCCGTAGAATCCAACCGATCGTTCGCCCCATACACGCCCAAAATCTGATTTTCTCCCGACTCCGCCACCGTAATCACCGCCACACCCGAATGCACCCCCGGTTCAGTAGCAATCCCATCCGTCTCCACCCCCACCGCAGCTAACCCCGCGATCAATTCCGTCCCCCACGCATCATCGCCCACCCGCCCGATCATCTTGACGATCGCTCCCAACTTCGCTGCGGCCACAGCCTGATTAGCACCCTTCCCTCCGGCAGTGGTGAAAAACGCGCTACCCATCAGGGTCTCCCCCGGCTTCGGCAACCGTTTCACCCGCGTCACCAGATCCATATTCAAACTTCCAAACACCACAACTGACCCCGATAATTTAGACATAGATAATTTAAATAATAGGTTCTGCTCTTGAGTCTAGATCGAATTTAGAATGGTGAAGTGAGAATTTAGAATGTGAGACACCCATGACGACACCTCCTTTGACGATCGGCGCGACGGTCCGTTTGATGACATCATTGCCCTATGTCAAAACCGCTGAGTCCAAACCCATGCTGCGGCCTGGGAATCTGGTGGCGATCGGGGAAACGGGAACGATTATGTCGTGTCATCCTGGAGGGTCCTGGGGCGTGAAGTTTGGTAATGGTACGTTTTTGATCGATGCTGTGAATCTAGAAGCGATCGAAGAATAGATTAGAGACCAAAATATTTTATTCTTAACTAAAGCCAGATTTGAGGATGTCCCATGAGCTACCGAATGACCCGGCGCGCCTACGCCGAAACCTATGGACCCACCACAGGCGATCGCGTTCGGTTGGCCGATACTGACTTGCTCATCGAAGTCGAACGCGATTACACTCTCTACGGCGAAGAAGTGAAGTTCGGCGGCGGGAAAGTCATTCGCGATGGCATGGGACAATCCCCTATTACCAATGCAGAAGGCGCTGTCGATACTGTTATCACTAATGCACTCATTGTTGACTACTGGGGCATTGTTAAAGCGGATATCGGGATTAAAAATGGCAACATCTGTGCCATTGGCAAAGCAGGTAATCCTTACGTTCAAGATGGCGTTGATATTATCATTGGTCCGGGGACGGAAGTCATTGCAGGTGAAGGACTCATTCTCACTGCTGGCGGCATTGACACTCACATTCACTTCATCTGTCCCCAACAGATTGAAGTTGCCATTGCATCTGGCATTACTACAATGATTGGCGGCGGCACAGGACCTGCGGCTGGAACGAGCGCCACCACCTGCACACCCGGTCCCTGGCACCTGGCAAAAATGTTACGATCGCTTGATGCTTTCCCCATGAATTTTGGACTCACCGGGAAAGGGAACTCAGCCAAACCTGAAGCGCTGCGAGAACAAGTTGAAGCAGGTGCGATCGGACTCAAGCTTCACGAAGACTGGGGCACCACTCCAGCGACGATCGACACCTGTCTTACGGTCGCCGATGAATACGACGTCCAAGTGGCCATTCACACCGACACCCTAAACGAAGCCGGGTTTGTCGAAGATACGATCGCTGCGTTCAAAAACCGCGTCATTCATACCTATCACACCGAAGGCGCAGGCGGCGGTCATGCCCCCGATATCATTCGAGTCTGCGGCCTGCCCAATGTCCTGCCGTCATCCACGAATCCCACCCGTCCTTACACCGTCAACACATTAGAAGAACATCTCGATATGCTGATGGTCTGTCACCACTTAGATCCCAGCATTCCAGAAGACGTGGCCTTTGCCGAATCTCGAATCCGTCGGGAAACCATTGCGGCGGAAGATATTCTTCATGATCTCGGTGCATTTAGCATGATTTCATCCGACTCTCAAGCCATGGGACGCATCGGTGAAGTGATCATTCGTACCTGGCAAACGGCACACAAAATGAAATCCCAACGCGGCGCACTGACAGGTGATAGCGATCGCAGTGATAATCACCGAGTGAAACGCTATATTGCAAAATACACGATCAATCCTGCGATCGCTCATGGAATCGCAAACCACGTCGGTTCAGTGGAAGTGGGAAAACTTGCTGACCTATGTTTATGGAACCCGGCGATGTTCGGAGTGAAGCCTGCGATGGTTATAAAAGGTGGAATGATCGCCTGGTCACAGATGGGCGATGCAAATGCCAGTATCCCTACACCCCAACCTGTACACATGCGTCCGATGTTTGGCAGTTTTGGCGGTGCGATTCATGACACGTCGATTACATTTTTATCCAAACATGCGATCGATTCAGGGTTGCCTAGCGCGATCGGTCTTCAGAAGCGAACGGCGGCGGTGTCGGGTATTCGGCAACTCACCAAGCGCGACCTCAAGCTCAATGACGCCCTGCCTCACATGGAAGTCGATCCTGAAACCTATGAAGTCCGGGCCGATGGTGAGTTGTTAACCTGTGAACCTGCAACGGTTTTGCCCATGGCACAACGGTATTTCTTGTTTTAGTTGGGATGTTAAGATAAGCGTTAGAATGAAAATATTGTTTCTTCCAGACGTTATGTTGCAATCTCCTCTCTATATCATTGATGCATTTTGGGATATTGAGTCTGGGGTTTGGGTCGCAACGAGTGATGATGTGTTGGGTCTGGCCACTGAAGCTCCGACGATCGAACAGTTAACTCAAAAGCTTCACATCATGATTCCTGAACTGATTCAAGTGAATCAATTATTGCCTGAGAATTATCAAGGGGCGATCGGGTTTGAGTTGATTAGCTATGCGATCGCGAAGTGTTTCTGTAAGAGAATCGCAGGTTATCTTGATGAGGAAGCATTGTCGTTTGTGGATTGTCAACCACGTTTGGATTAATGGTCGATCGCGCAAGTCTGGTGGAAGCTGAGAACTTAGGTTAAGCTTTGGGAAGCCGATCGCTCCTCAGAATTCTTATTATTTCAGCCCAGCACCACATAGAGATTAGATTATGGGTATTTCTTTTCCAACGATCGCCTCACGTCGTTTTCCATTGTATTGGGGAGTAATCAGTTATATTATTCTCTTGATTTTTATGGTTTTCACTCGTTACAATTCTAATTTATGGCTTCTTACTTGTATCGTGTATCCTCTCTGCTCAAATGCTATTCCTCTAATTTTATTGAAACCAGATTTAGAGGGGTATCAAAAACTCACTTGGTTTAGTATTCAATCCATTCCACAAATAATATCTATGATGGCATCATTCTTGTCTGTTATAGACCCCCCGTACCTAAGTAAAAGTGATTCGCAGATTAAATTTATTGAGATACCCAATGACACTATTAATCTTACTTTCGTGAGCGCGATAGTGGTTTGGATTATGATCTCTTTCATTCAGACATCTAGCCTTTCGTTTAAACATCCTAAGCGTTGGTTAATGTGTAATACCTTGACCGGGGTAATAGCATCTTTACTTCTCCTCTGGCCTCTTTTATGGATTCCAAGCAAGTCATCCTTGGAGATGATCATACTACCCTTTCTGTCAGGGCTTTTCACTCCTGGATTAACGGGTTTGGGATTATATTTCTCAGGAATGGGGATTAGCAAGCAGAGAGACGATCGCGATCGCAGCCTAGAATAGAAGCCGATCAATCCTGCCATCGCCATGACCAAAAACCGCCACGACCAGTTCGCTAAACAATATCTGAAAGGAATGCTCTCGCCCTTCAGTCAAGCGATCGAAATCAGCTTTGAACTTCCACCGGGCGAACCTCAGCAAGTCGATGTTTGGTTTATTCCACAATCTCGTCAACCGATCGATCTTCTCGGACAACTCGGTAAAATGGCGATCGCGCCCTCATTGATCGAAGTTTTTCGGAATCCCATTTCCACCGAAGACCTCTTCGCCTGCATTGAAAAACTCTGCCGGGTCCGGGCCGAATGGAAACGCCGATCGAAGCGGGATAACCAGAAAATCCACCCCCAAGACCAACCCCAACTGTGGCTTATCGTCCCCACCGCTTCCGAGAAAACCCTGGACGGCTGTAATGCGATCGCTAAAAAGAGCTGGCCCAAAGGCTTCTATTTCCTAGGTGACACACTCCGCATCGGCTTCGTCGTCGTCCACCAACTTCCCGTCACGCCTGAAACACTTCTCCTTCGACTCCTCGGTCGCGGCGAAGTTCAGCGCAAGGCGATAGAAGAATTGCTAGAATTACCCCAACAGCCGTTAACCGACTTCATCCGCGAAAAAATCACCAAACTAAGACTCATGCTAAAAACCCAACCTAACCTCACCACCAACGATCAAGAAACCCTCCTCAATATCGATGCTCTCTACGAAGACTGGCGCAATCAGACCATCCAAGAAGGGATTGTGGTCGGGCGGCAAGAAGGACGACAGGAAGGACGACAGGAAGGACGACAAGAAGGACGACAAGAGGGCGATCGCACCACCCTAGAAAGTATGTTGTTGGTTAAGTTCGGCAGTATCGATCGCAAGCTTGCTACCGTTATTCCAGCACTACTCGACCTAAGTTCGATCGATCGGGTCAGAGCGGTAATGCAACTGTCCCAGGAAGAAATCATCCGAGATTTTGGGCAGTCGTCTTAATGGATTTAGGAAACTAGGACTCGGGTAGAAAAACAAGTACCCGTTGACGACTTCTGGGTATAATTTTGCGAGAAATAGATCCTGTTTGCGAGATTTGAGAATCCGATCGACTTTACCTCCGCGACGTAAATCATCTTGGCAGATTCTAATATTTCTTGGCGATGAAGTGCGTTACAACTTTGCTCGATACTTTGACGGGTAAGCAGATCGATCGTTTGCAAAGCATAAAAATGTTCTTCCCGCATGGTGGCAATCTCCACTCCCCAAGAATGATTAGAACCCAAGTGCAATCGATGTAGTCATTCTGAAGGCTCTTGAGTACTAATGAAGTGGTTGGATTTAACTCGGCTCTCAAAATCACTATCCATACATTCCAAGAGAAATTCTGAAATAAGTTTAGAAATTTTTTCAAATCTTTTAGCAGATAATCCGCCAGCATTACCTGTTAGAACTCCATGTGCAAAAACATGTCTGATAGATTTTGCCAAAAAGCTAATATTAATGCCCGACACCTCTCCCTTTACGAAGTTATTCATGATTTGAGTATTAGATTTATTTAAATGACTAGCTAAAAACATAAAAAGCTTATTGTCTGGATCTAATTTTCTGACTTCTAATAGAGTCGTCTTTCTTAGTGCATTATCTTGTAAAAACTTAACTTGATTTTCATCTCCAGCCTGACAATCTAGCGCCTTACAGTAAGTCTCAAAAGCTGAATACACAAGAAAAATTCTCACTATCGAAGCATAGCCTAGAGGCGTGTCTTCTGTCTTATAAGCTTCACCCAGATCTAGCCCCTTAAAACTTTTTGCAAATCTAAAGCGGGCTGACCATTGAGACAATATAGAAAAATTTGAAGGTAATGGATTGACAGAAGGATGATGTCCTAACTCACGACTTCTCTCAACAAACTTCTTCCAAGAACGTGGATAATGAGTGTTAGGCATACTTCAATCCTCTAATCTCTATCATTTTTATTTTTACATACAACCCATAAAAATAACATCACAACAATCTGTAGGGGCATCGGCTTGCTGTGCCCAAAACCCCACGAAGCATCCCTCTTATTCTTGCCGACTACATCATCGATCGCACATCCGTCACCTTCCCCCTAATCGCCGCCGCCGCCACCATCGCCGGACTCATCAACAACGTCCGCCCCGACGCCGACCCTTGACGACCCTTAAAATTCCGATTCGACGACGACGCACTCATTTGCCGCCCCTCCAACCGATCGGGATTCATCGCCAGACACATCGAACACCCCGGTTCCCGCCATTCAAACCCTGCTGCCGTGAAAATCTTATCCAACCCCTCCGCCTCCGCTTGCTTCTTCACCCGCTCCGATCCCGGCACCACAAAAGCCGTCACCGTATTCGCCACCTGCCGACCCGCCGCAATCTTCGCCGCCTCCCGCAGATCCGAAATCCGACCATTCGTACAGCTTCCAATGAAACAGACATCGATCGCGACACCTTCCAACGCTTGTCCCGGCTTCAGATCCATATACGTATAAGCATCCGCCGCCAACGCCCGATCGTCAACCAGAAGTTCATCGGTCGTGGGAATCAATTCATCAACGCCAATCCCCTGACTCGGCGTAATGCCCCAGGTCACAGTCGGAGCAATGCTAGCACCATCGAAAACAATTACGTCATCGTAAACCGCATCCTCATCACTCCGCAGACTATTCCACCACACGATCGCACTCTCCCAATCGCCACTTTTAGGTGCAAAATCGCGATCTTTTAAGTAATCATAAGTGTGCTGATCGGGATTCACATACCCACAGCGCGCACCGCCCTCGATCGCCATATTGCACACCGTCATGCGTTCCTCCATCGACATCGCCTCAAACACCGTCCCGGCAAACTCATAGGCATAGCCCACACCGCCCTTCACGCCCAGCTTCCGAATAATATGCAACACCACATCTTTGGCATATACGCCCGCACCGAGCACACCCGTCACTTCAATTTTACGGACCTTAAGCTTAGCCAATGCCAAGGTTTGAGACGCCAACACATCACGCACCTGACTCGTCCCAATCCCAAAAGCGATCGATCCAAAGGCACCATGGGTAGACGTGTGGCTATCCCCGCAGGCGATCGTCATTCCCGGCTGCGTCAACCCCTGTTCCGGCGCAATAATATGCACAATGCCCTGACTTCCCGATCCCGCATTGTAGAAGCGAATGTGATTAGCAGCGGTGTTCTTCTCAAGTTCTTGGATCATCGCTTCGGCCTGAGGATCCTTAAAGGGGCGCGACTGATCATCTGTCGGGATAATGTGATCTACCGTGGCGACCGTGCGATCGGGCATTAGGACCGTCAATCCCCGCTCCTTGAGCATCGCAAACGCCTGCGGACTCGTCACCTCATGAATAAGATGCAGTCCAATAAAGAGTTGAGTCTGACCCGACGGCAACGTCCCCACCGTGTGAAGAGTCCAAACCTTATCAAACAATGTTCTCTGGCTCATGACGCGATGACTCCTAGGAATATAACGGGTGAAAAATAACGGGTGAAAAATAAAGGTCCGACCTTAATGTCCGCGTAACGTCTCCGTCACACCCGATCGGTACCATCAAATGAATTACCGGATACGGAAAGAAATGTTATTGTATCGAAAAGTCTGGGTAACGTGTGCTTCAGCTTAAGAATTGGTCTCCAAACCGTCCGGCCACCCACTCCTTCTGACCTAGCTTCTGGTTAGCTTCTTATTAAAATTCAAGAGAATTCGACCCATGGGACTGACGATCAAACAACTTGCACTCAGCGTTTCACTCCTAGCGATCGGCGCTGGAATCGGCCTAATCGCCACTCAGCAACCCAAAAAATCGACCTTCTCCGGAATCGCCCCTTTCACAACCCAAGCCAACAACGCCGACCCATCCAACCCGTCCAAACCATCCCTGGGTCCTGCCCCAAACTTTGTTGCTGCTGTAGCTGATAAAGTCGGTCCCGCTGTCGTCCGGATCACCACCTCCTCCAGCCGTACCAAAAACGCGAACCCCAACGCCTTTCCAAACCCCTTCGGCGAACAGCCTGAAGGCGACGATCGAAAACCCGTTCGCCAAGGCACAGGCTCTGGATTCATCATTAGCCCCGACGGCAAAGTCCTCACCAACGCCCATGTCGTAGACGGGAACGATCGAGTCGAAGTCACACTCCAAGACGGACGAACGCTCACGGGAAAAGTCATCGGCGCAGATCCCATCACCGACGTCGCAGCCATCCAGCTCGACGGCACCAACTTTCCCACCGTGGCCCTAGGCGGCGCAACTAAGCTAGTCCCTGGCCAGTGGGCGATCGCCATTGGAAACCCCCTCGGACTCAACCACACCGTCACAGCAGGTATTATCAGCGCCCTCGGACGATCGAGCAGCGAAGTGGGCATTCCCGACAAACGTGTCCGATTCATCCAGACCGACGCCGCCATTAATCCTGGAAACTCCGGTGGCCCCTTGCTCAACGATCGAGGGGAAGTTATTGGAATCAACACCGCCATTCGGGCCAATGCTCAAGGTCTAGGCTTTGCAATTCCGATCGAAACAGCACGGACGATTTCTGACCAATTATTTAGCCGGGGCAAAGCCAGCCATCCCTTCCTCGGCGTCCAGATGGCTGACCTGACACCCGAACTGCGCGATCGGATTAAGCGCGAATCCCAAGAACAAGTCCAAGTCACCGAAGAAAAAGGCGTGATCATCCTTGGCATCGCAAAAGATTCCCCGGCTTCAAAAGCTAACCTCCAACCGGGCGACCTCTTCAAGAAAATCGACGGAAAAGCCATCGAAACCTCCACTGACGTCCAGTCCAAAGTCGAAGCTAGCCAAATTGGCCAACCGCTGACGATCGAAATCCTGCGGGACGGCAAAATCCTAAGCCTAGAACTCAGTCCCGCCGAATTTCCTAAGGACGAGAATTAGCGCTCCTTATTTAACGCTCTTTTTTATGCGTCACTTCCACCACCATGTGAACATTCCCGCGAGGCTGAAAATCCCCCTTGAGGGTCATTTCTAAGGGATCGCACGCCGCAACCAAGTCATCCAAGATTTTGTTCACTACTTCCTCATGGGAAATGTATTGATCGCGGTAGCTATTTACGTACAGCTTGATCGCCTTCAGTTCCACCACGCGCTGATCAGGGACATAGCGCACCTGCATCGTCGCAAAATCTGGATAGCCCGAAAAGGGACATTTACAGGTGAATTCTGGCAAATTAATGTCAATGGTGTAATGACGGCCCGGACGAGGGTTTGGGAAGGTGATGAGCTGGGCGTTTTCGATTTCGCGTTCGCCGTACTTTACAGGTTCTGGCGTGGCGGTCAGGGTGCTGTCAAAGTTTGGGCTGGAATCGATCGATTGAGTCATGGGATTTAAAATTCATGGGGTACCCGAGCTAATTTACACCGAAATCCTCCAGCGATCGAGTCCTAGGCCAGAGGGAATTCAGAGCCGATCGGAAAATAAACGTGCCAAATCAAGATTTATAAGTAAAATCGCTGGAGACTTCACTCTTTGCATCACTCACATTCATCACTCACCAGGAGCGGCGTATCTTTAAAATGCGTCGTCGTGCGATCGGAACCCTATGCGAAACTCCAACGCTGTCGAATCTACGTCCTCTCTGTCTTCGGTTCCTATTTCTCTATATCGAGAACTGTGTGACGAACTTCGGCATAAGACCCAAGAACTCGAAGCCGCCGACCACCAGAATCAGCGCCTCGTGGCCCAAAATCAACAGCTTCGTCAAGAGATTCAGCAACTCGTTCAGCGGGTGATGCAGACTCAGCAAGCCGTCACGCAAATGACCACAGAACTCCCTAGTCAAGCCGCCATAGCATCGCCCGCTGCGTTCTCGGCTGCATTACCGCCCAACTTGTCCACCGCGCCCCTTCCAGCGCGTCGGCAGGCTATGCGATCGGTTCACGATCAAAGCATTTCCCCTCATGCAGCACCTAGTGCGATCGCCTCAGCCCCAACCCACGCCGAAACAGAACCCTTAACGACTCGCCTGTGGAATCAGACCCACACCTTTACCCAAGACCTTCAAGGCTGGAAAATGGCCGTTGTAATGGGACTCATTGTTTTGAGTGCTTTTGGGGCTGGTTTTTTGATCATGCGTCCGTTCATGGCAAAACAGCAGCAAGTTCAGCCCCTTCAACCGCAACCGCAACAAATGCCTAAACGGTAGTCTTCACAGGCACAGGCTGGATCAATGCTGAGCCAGGATTAAACAGAATTCCGATCGTTTCAGTTCATCGATTAAGGGAAACCTCGGTACCCGATCCGATCGCCAAAAAAGTTGTTACCATTACATTTAATAGAAGAAGTAACCCTGGCTACACATTTGAACTGTTATCAGTGGTAGCACTCTATGGGACACTGGTATTACGTTAGAGCGTTTGGATAAGGAGCGTTAGAGTTTTGAAGAAAGTTGAAGCAATCATCCGTCCTTTTAAATTGGATGAAGTCAAGATCGCCCTCGTCAACGCTGGCGTTGTCGGGATGACGGTTTCGGAAGTACGAGGCTTTGGTCGTCAAAAAGGACAGACCGAGCGTTACCGAGGATCTGAGTACACAGTCGAGTTTTTACAAAAACTTAAAATCGAGATTGTGGTCGAAGACGAGCAAGTGGATATGGTCGTTGACAAGATCGTGAACGCGGCTCGGACGGGTGAAATTGGCGATGGGAAGATTTTTGTGTCTCCCGTAGACAATGTTATTCGGATTCGGACAGGTGAAAAGAACGTAGAAGCCATCTAGACTCCGAGATTCGGTGGTTTAGACGGCTCAGAAGGGAGGGCGATCGAAACTAACTTCGATCGCCCTCCCTTCTTTGTATGGATGGGTGTGGATTCATCCAGCCTTATAGCTCAGCAACCGCACGCTCAATCACGCGACGGGCCAGCGTCTGAGTTCCAGTGTGGGTGTAGTACTTGACCGAGACATCCAGGAACGCTCCGACGTAATCCAGCTTGTCTCCGGAGACTTGGACAAACTTCTGAAGATTGCCTAGGGCATTTTCTTGGGTCAACGCTTTTTCGGCGACAAAATTGCGCATCCAGCCGCTCACGGAGTCGAAACTCTGACCAATGAAGCCCAACTTACCTGCTGTGTCACCACCCGGAATCAGACTGCTGACGCTCTTAAAGCTGGAGTTACCTTCGAGTTCTTTGGGGGTCATGCTGGACAGCGAGCCTAAGCCCTTGTCGATAAAACCGGGTCCGAGGGGAATCAAGCCATCGAAGCAAATTAGCGCCACCATCCGCATGAGGGATTCGCCGCCATAGTCGCCGAGCGCTCCGAGGAAGTCGCCAATGCTGTCGCCGGGGATGCCGTTGATTTGGCAGTAGGCAACGAGTTCGACGACGAGCTTGACGGATAAATCGATGCTTTGGGCTTTCTCAGGCTTGGGGGTCAGGTTGCCGAGGAATCCTAGAAAGGAAATATCCTGGCCCAGCTTGTTGGCCATGGCCGCCATACCCAGTGCGCCCGCTGCGTTGTCTACGGTCTGGTAGAGCCACATCGCCCGCTGGTAGCCCTGAGACTCGTCGTTGTACAGATACACGGCCCGCTCACCGATCGCTTGGATCATGGCTTCGTCGGTTTCACCCGTGACGGCTTTGATGGTGTTGACAAATCCGGTGAGGTTTTGCCATTGGCCGGGGATCACGAAATCTAGGGCATTCAGAGCCAAAATCGTGGTGCCGCCTGTGGGCAATTCATCGACTAGCTCGAAAATTGATTTGCTCATGGGAAGTGTGAATGTTGAATTGTGAATGTTGAATTGTGAATGGAAGATTGTGAAGCGTTATTTACTGGAGTTTTGCAAGACCTTTTAGGTCAAATTTTTCGATCCAGGAGACTCGATCGGTTTTGTCAAAATCCGGTGCTTTGGAAATGACTTTGACTTGGTAGCGATCGTTGACTAGGACGCTGGTTTGGGTGGTGCCGAGGTCTACAGAGGGATAGCCTGCGATTTTGGCGGTGGCGTTTTGAAACTTGGCAGCGGCAGCCGGGAGACTCTTGGTGTCAGACACCGCTAGCATGGCGACATTTTTGCCATCTTTGTTGAGCTTCGCTTCAGCAAACCCTTTTTTCTCTTGGGTATAGACGCGATCGTAGCCGGATTGGGCCTTTGGGAAGAATTTGTTAAATTCACTGCCTTGGGTCGCATCTTTCGCTACAGCAGGTGCGGCATTGCGCTGAGTGCTTTCCTGTTGGGCTTGTGAGAATTGTGAAGGTGTCTTGGGTTGACAGCCTGAAATGATGAGGGTGAAGCAGAGGAGGATCCCAAATATCCCTTTTCGCCAGTCGAAGCCTTTCATAAGCGTACATTCTCCTAAAATCTAGAACAGGTTTTGACCAAAGCTTTGGACCAAGCTTCGGCCTTCACATCATTTAAAGGTATTTAGCTTTTATGAAGCTAGGGGTAAAGACTACGTTTTATTTCACGTTTCCCGTACTTTCTTCCGGTAGGAGAGGAATTAGAATGAAAAAGATAGATAAGATTATGGTTTAATTCCCCCCAAATTTATGACAACTCATTCTCCTGTTACCGATGACTCAGCGTTCAAGGCTCCAGAGGTGGATCCCATGCCCCAAGCCTCTGATTCAAGTAAAAGTTCCCCCGAGAACGACCCAACCTTTGTGAAGCTCGCGATGCGGAACATGGTGCGGAAGGGAAGTAAGTCACTGTTTCATTTTGCTTTGACGACTGTGGGACTGCTGGGATTGCTGGTAGGATTAGCCTTCGTGACTCATTAGTCAAAACTATTAGCCAAGTGCGGAGAGTGCCCTTGCAGATTGAAGTCAGTGTTCAAGACCTCGTAGCGAATCCACCGCAGGATGATGCCATGGCGATCGGGTCTGAGGTGTGGCAGCGGTGGTTTTACCAGTGGATTGCGCTACTGGAACCTGCGAATGCGGCGGGCAATGCGCTCCACCCACTGGATTGCTATGAGCTGAGCCTCCGTCTGACGGATGACGCGGAAGTTCAGACCTTGAACCGAGATTTTCGACATAAAGATCAGCCGACGGATGTTTTATCTTTTGCTGCACTCGAAGTAGACTGTCCACAGTTACCCGACGAAGAACCGTTATATTTGGGCGATATTATTATTTCAGTGGAGACCGCAGCAAGACAAGCGGTGATTCAGGGGCATTCTTTAACAGTGGAGCTAAGTTGGTTGGCGGCCCACGGATTGTTGCACTTGTTGGGCTGGGATCATCCTGATGAAGACAGTCTGGTGGAGATGCTGACTCAGCAGGAAGAGATGCTCCATGCGATCGGTTTGGCCGTCATTTGGGGTTAACGATTATTCAGACGTTGGCCTATTTTCAGGACTGCTAATCGCGATCGTGCTAATACTTTTGCTGATCCACGTTCATGGTGTGAGTTGTTTATGTCCCAAGATTTGCAAACCCCTTCTCCTAAGCGCTCTGAGGTGAAGTCAGACGGTAAAGTATTGCCTTTTAAGCGCGATTTGGCGTGGCAGGTGGCTCCGACGCTGTTGAGCAGTTTTCGCTATGCGTGGATGGGGATTAGCTATGCGTTTCAGACTCAGCGTAATTTTCGGATCCATACGATTTTGGGGACGAGTGCGGTGATTTTGGGGGTGGTGTTGCGGTTGAGTACGGTGGAGTTGGCGGTGATTGGGCTGACGTGCGGGGCGGTGATGGCGATGGAGTTGTTGAATACGGCGATCGAGTCGGTGGTGGATTTGACGGTGAAGCAGAATTATCACGATCTGGCGAAGATTGCGAAGGATTGTGCGGCGGCGGCGGTGTTGGTGGCGGCTATTGTGGCGGTGTTGGTGGCGGGGTGTTTGTTGGTGCCGAAGTTGATGGTGGCGATCGGGATCAGAATTTAGAGGGCAACGAGAATCAGGATTTAGAGGATTTTCAGGATTTTCAGGATTTGTATTTGGGGGGGGACGGGTATTGGGATTTTGTTGCCCACGAACTACTTCATCTTGAAAACCCTCTAATCCTCTAAATCCTGATTCTCATGGTGTGGGAGAATGTTGGGGATGTTAGGGTGGATGTGATTTTGTGGATAAGGGTGTGGCTGCTCTTGCTTCGGTGAGTCAGGATGAGATTAACAATATTCTCTGGCGGGCTTGTGATACGTTTCGGGGGACGATCGATGCGAGTGAGTATAAGAATTATTTGCTGGTGATGCTATTCGTTAAGTATGTGAGTGATGTGTGGACGGAGCATTATGAGCAGCTTAAGATCGAGTATGGGGATGATCAGGAGCGGATTTTGCGGCGGTTGGGACGAGAGCGGTTTGTGTTGCCGCCTGATTGTCGGTTTGATGATGTGTATACCAAGCGAAATGATAATAATCTGGGCGAGGTAATTAATAAGGCGTTGGAGCAGATTGAGGAGGCGAATAAACTTAAGCTGGCGGGGGTGTTTCGGAATATTGATTTTAATAGTGAGGCGAATCTGGGGCAGACACGGGAGCGGAATACGCGATTGAAGATGCTGCTAGAGGATTTTGCCAACGCCAAGCTAGATTTGCGCCCCTCGCGGATTGGGAAGCTCGACGTAATTGGCAACGCGTACGAGTACCTGATTGCCAAATTTGCGGCTGGGGCGGGGAAGAAGGCGGGAGAGTTTTATACGCCGGGGGAAGTGTCGGAGTTGATGGCGGAGTTGGTTGCGCCTCAGCCAAACGATCGAATTTGTGATCCGACTTGTGGTTCGGGTTCGCTGTTGATTAAGTGTGCTAACTATGTGCGCCGTCAGGGGAGTAATAACTATAGTCTCTTTGGGCAGGAAAATACGGGTGGGACTTGGGCTTTAGCGAAGATGAATATGTTTTTGCATGGGGTCGATAGTGCGCGGGTGGAGTGGGGCGATACGATTCGTAATCCTAAGCTGTTGGAGAATGATAAGTTGATGCGGTTTGAGGTGGTGGTCGCTAATCCGCCGTTTAGTCTGGATAAATGGGGCGCGGATGATGTGACTTCTGACCGATTTAAACGTTTCGATCGGGGCATTCCACCTAAGGGTAAGGGCGATTTTGCGTTTATCTTGCATATCGTTGAGACGATGAGCCTTGAGCGTGGGAGGGTGGCGGTGGTGGTACCTCATGGGGTGTTATTTCGGGGGAGTAGTGAGGGGAGGATTCGGCAACAATTGATTGTGGAAAATTTGTTGGATGCGGTGATTGGTTTACCGAGTAATCTCTTTTTTGGTACGGGAATTCCGGCGGCGGTGTTGATATTTAAGCGGAATAAACCAGACAATAAGGTGCTATTTATCGATGGTAGTCGGGATTATGCGGATGTGAAAACTCAGAATAGTCTCAGGGCGGAAGATATTGCTAAGATTGTGGCGGCATATACGCAGCGGGAAACGGTACCGAAGTATTCTTATTTGGCGGGGTTTGATGAGATTCAGGAGAATGATTTTAATCTGAATATTCCTAGGTATGTGGATACTTTTGAGGAGGAGGAGGCGATCGATATTGGGGCGGTGCAGGCGGAGATCGATCGTTTGGAGGAGCAGTTATCTAAGGTTAAGTTTCGGATGGTTGGGTATCTTCAGGAGTTGGGCTTATGATTCCTGATGGGTGGAAAGCTAGCAAAATAAATGAGCTAAATCACTATATTACGAGTGGTTCAAGAGGCTGGGCACAATATTACTCAGATAGCGGGGACTTGTTCGTAAGAATCACAAATCTTACTCGTGAAAAACTATCGTTAGATTTAAGTGATAGTAAATATGTGAAGATTCCTGAAAATAGTAATGAGGGGAAAAGAACAAGATTGATGTTGGGTGATATCCTGATTTCAATTACCGCAGATTTGGGGATTATAGGATTTATTGAAAATGAGTTTAACACGCCTGCATATATCAATCAGCATGTAGCATTACTTCGGATAGATGAGAAAGAAATAGATAGTAAGTTTATTGCTTATCAAATGGCATCAGAGTCAGGACATCAGCAATTTATTAGTTTAAATGATGCTGGGGCAAAAAGTGGTTTAAATCTAGACTCAATCCGTAAATTTTCAATTTTAATTCCGCCGCTTTTAGAACAGTGTAGGATTGCGGAGATGCTTGGGGTTTGGGATGAGTCGATCGATCTGCTGGAGAAGTTGATTGGGAGGGTTCGATCGCGCAAGCAGGGGTTGATGCAGCAGTTGTTGACTGGTAAAAAACGTTTTAAGGGGTTTGAGGGTAGCGAGTGGAAGACAGTATCACTTGAAAAGATTGCAGATATTAATCCCAGAAAGCATCCTAATAATCTTCAATTTATTGGTGAGTTTGTGGAAATGGCAAGTGTTTCTGAATCTGGGCACTTAAAAAATATAGCTCATGTAGATCCGACTAATTCTACAGGTGGATATACAGAATTTATTAATGGTGATACTCTCATTGCGAAAATTACTCCATGTTTTGAGAATGGAAAAGGTGCATTCATTGAGAGATTAGAAGGAGTAGGATTTGGAAGTACAGAATTTTTCGTACTTAGATCAAAGCTAGAAATTATCCCAATTTATTTGTATTATTTAACTCGAACTTATGATTTTGGAATGCGTGGTAAAGCCATGATGCAAGGATCTGGTGGACAGCAGCGAGTTCCTAGTGATTTTATTAAACAGTTTGCAGTAAAATTACCATCACTTCCAGAACAGGAAAAAATTGCTGCTGTACTCTCTGCTGCGGATGACGAAATATCAACACTAGAAAAACAACTGGCTGCTTACAAACAACAGAAACTAGGGTTGATGCAACAGCTACTCACCGGGCGAATCAGGATTTAGAGGATTAGAGGATTTTCAGGATTAGGTTGTTTGTGGGATGCGGTGATGGTTGCGATTAGGGTGTTTGTGGGATGCGGTGATGGTGTTGCGATCGCTGGGACTTTAACACTCACCGATATCCTAATCCTGAAAATCCTGAAAATCCTCCAAATCCTGATTCTCGTGAGGGGATGTTTTTGGGAACACTAGAAATATCAAACTGGAGCGTAACCCATGGAATTAAACGACATCACCTACAAAATCAACGGCTGTGCCATGAAAGTGCATAATACACTGGGCAACGGCTTCCAAGAAGTCATCTATCAACGATGTCTCGCCATAGAACTCGATCGGGCAAAACTAAAATATGGACGGGAAGTCGAACAAGAAATTTATTACGGCGATATCAAAGTGGGCACCCGTCGCGCCGATTTTGTCGTTGAAAATTGCGTCATCGTAGAACTCAAAGCCGTCATCCGCCTCGAAGATGTCCATTTAGCCCAAGCTAAAAACTACGTCGTCGCCTATGATTTCCCGATCGGGCTTCTTATTAACTTTGGGGCGAAGAGCTTAGAATTTAGAAAAGTGTTCAATTCCAGAAAACAACAGGAAAATCAGGATTTTGAGGATTAGAGGATTTTCAGGATTATGTAGAAATGGGAAAATAATAACAATATAATGATAATAGGTTCCCAAGCAGCCCCAAAATCCTGTCCATCCTAAAATCCTCAAAATCCTGATTTTTCATGTTTCCTTCCCCCAACGACTGGCTCGAAACAATCTCCTCCCAAATCCCCGCCCTAGCCCTCCTCCAAGCCATGGGCTACACCTACCTCACCCCCGCAGCAGCCCTTGCGCATCGCCAAAACAAACGCAGCAAGATTGTCCTCGAAACGATCCTCACCGACCAACTTCATAAACTAAACTCGATCGAAGCTCGCGGCAAAACAATCCCCTTCAGCAACGCCAACATCCAAAAAGCCGTCCAAGCGATCGCCCAACATCCCTACGATGCCCTCTACACCACCAGCGAAACCCTCTACAATCTCCTCACCCTCGGCAAAAGTCTCGAACAAACCATAGACGGCGACAAAAAAAGCCATCAACTCAACTACATCGACTGGCAAAATCCTAACAACAACGTCTATCACATCACCGACGAATTTGAAATCGAACGCCTCAACAGCACCCAAACCCGTCGCCCAGACATCGTTCTCTTCGTAAACGGCATTCCCCTCGTCGTAATAGAATGCAAACGCCCCGACCTCAAAGATGCAATAGATCAAGCAATTCACCAGCATCTCGGCAATCATCGCTCCGATGAAATTCCCCACTTCTTCTGTCTCACTCAAATTTTAATCAGCCTCTCCCAAAACGCCGCCAAATACGCAACCACCGCTACCGACAAAGAATTCTGGGCCATCTGGAAAGAAGAATCCAACCCAACCTTTGAAACCGAACTTCACACCCTCATCAACCTCTCGCCTCCCCAAGCCAACACCGAAAAACTTCTCTCCGCGCGTTCACCCGAACAACAAAACGCAATCAAAAACCTCTGGGCATCCGGAGAACGCAAAGTCTCCCAACAAGACCGCGCGCTCTACAGCCTACTGCAACCCGATCGCTTACTAGAACTCATCTTCGGCTACATCATCTTCGACGCAGGCACCAAAAAAATCGCCCGCTATCAACAATACTTCGCCGTCCAAGCCACCCTCCAAAACGTCAAAACCATTCGAGGCGATGCGTCCCGTCAAGGCGGAGTCATCTGGCACACCACCGGAAGCGGAAAATCCCTAACCATGGTCATGCTCGCCAAAGCCCTAGCCCTCGAAAAAAGCATTCTCAATCCCAAAATCATCCTCGTCAACGATCGCATCGACCTCGACAACCAACTCAAAAACACCTTCAAAAACTGCGGCGCAGCCGTCATCCAAGCCCAAAGCGGCAAACATCTTCTCCAACTCGTCAACAACCCCAAAGCCGAAATCATCACCACCATCATCGACAAATTTGAAACCGTCGCCCGCGAAAAAGCCCAAAACCCCAGCGCCGACATCTTCGTCCTCGTCGATGAATCCCACCGCTCCCAATACGGACAGACCCACGCAAAAATGCGCAACGTCTTCCCCAACGCCTGCTACATCGGCTTCACCGGAACCCCCCTCCTCAAAAAAGACAAAAGCACCGCCCAAAAATTCGGCGGCTTCATCCACAGCTACACCATGAATACCGCTGTCGCCGACCAAGCGGTTGTCCCAATTCTCTACGAAGGGCGAGAAAGCGAATTCAAAAACACCGAAGCCGTCGATAAATGGTTCGATCGCATCACCGCTGATCTCACCCCAGACCAAAAAGCCGACCTCAAACGCAAATTCAAAAGTGCAGAACCCCTCTACGAATCCGAAGCAAGAATGGCAGAAGTCGCTTACGACATCAGTGAACATTTCGCCAAACATTTCAAAGGCACAAGCTTAAAAGGACAATTCGCCACCTCCAGCAAACGCACCGCCATCACCTATAGAAAATTAATCAATGACTGGGGTAAAGTCAGAGCAGAAGTCGTCATTTCGCCCCCCGATACCCGCGAAGACAACGAAAGCGTAGACGAATCCAACCGCTCCGAAGTCCAAAGCTTCTGGAAAGATATGATCGCTCGCTATGGCAATCAATATCAAGAAAAAATTATTGAACAATTTAAAACCGACGACGAAGACTCTCCCGATATCCTCATCGTCGTAGACAAACTCCTCACCGGATTCGATGTCCCCCGCAACGCCGTCCTCTACATCGACAAACGCCTCAAAGAACACAACATCCTCCAAGCGATCGCCCGAGTCAACCGGATCTTCAACGGCAAAGATTACGGACTCGTCATCGACTACCGAGGCATCTTCGGCGAAATGAACGACGCCCTCGAAATCTACGCCGCCTTGGAACGCGAAGGCTTCGACCCGGACGATATCGTCGGCGCACTCCTTGATATCCAAGCCGAAATCGCCAAACTCCCCACCCACCACGCCAACCTCTGGGATGTCTTCAAAGGCGTCACCAACCTCCAAGACACCGAAAGTCTCCAGCAATGGCTCCACCCACAAGATCGTCGCGATGACTTCTACGAAAGCCTCCGCAACTTTGCCAAAACCCTAAAACTCGCCCTCAGCAACGCCCCATTTCAATCAACCACCCCAGAAACGACCCAACAACGCTACACCAAAGACCTAAAATATTTTCTCAAACTTCGAGATGCCGTCAAACTCCGCTACAACGAAACCATCAACTACGCCTCCTACGCAGACCAAATCAAAAGTATGGTGGTCCGAGAAATTGGCTCATCCGAATTCATCACCATCATCGAACCTATTAATATCTTCGACGTCGAACGCTCCGATGCCGAAATAGACCAGTTTGTAGGAACTGCCGCCAAAGCCGATGCGATCGCCGCCCGCATCAAAAAAGTCGCCACCGAAAAAATGGAAGAAGACCCCGTCCTCTATCTACGCCTCAGCCAACTCATCCAAGCCGCAATAGACGCCCACCGCGCCAAACGACTCAGCGATCAAGACTACCTCAAAGAAATGCTAGCTCATCTCGACACCGCCCGCACCCATGGAACCGAAGCCGTTCCCATCGCATTACGAAACCGTCAACAAGCTCAGGCGTTCTATCGCACTCTGCAAGAAAACCTAACAGAGACCCTAAACAATCCAGAATTACTCATCACTCTAGCAACTGGAATAGAAGACATCATTACCCAAAATAAAGTGCGCGATTGGCAGCATAATCAAGACATCCAAAACCGAATGCTCAACGCGATCGACGACCTAACCCACGACCTACAAAAAGCCCATGAGGTCAAGCTTCTTGGGGAAGATCTAGATACCGTGATGACCAAAATCATCAACATCGCCAAAACCTATGAAGTCAACTGATACCCATACCGTCACCTACGGCAGTCGCAAAATCTTATTTGCCCTCGAATATTCCCCCCGCAAAACCCTCGCGATCGAAGTCCATCCCGACAGCAGCATTCTCGTCAAAGCGCCAATAGATGCGAAGCTAGAAGCGATCGAAGCTAAAGTTAGCCACCGCTCCGCCTGGATCACCAAACAACAAAACCGATTTGCACAATACGCGCCACCCCTTCAGGCTCCCGCATACGTGTCAGGCGAAGGCTATCGGTATCTAGGTCGTCAATACCGCCTCAAACTCATCGAACAGGAGACCCTGCAAGTTCGACTGTGGCAAGGTCGATTAGAAGTCAGACTCCCAAAGCCTCAAACCCGAGAACAAGTCGAGCAAATGGTGAGTCAGTGGTATCACGATCGGGCACTCACTATTTTCCACGAACGGTATCAACTCTGTACTCAGTTAGTTTCTCCTTACCACATCAATCACGATCGAGGAATTGAACTTCGGACGATGCTCAAGCGATGGGGAAGCTGCACATCTACAGGCAAAATTTTTCTCAATCCCCTACTTATCAGCGCTCCAAAACAGTGCATTGATTACGTCATCATTCATGAACTCTGTCACATTCGTATTCCTAATCATTCTTCCCAGTTCTACCAGCTTCTAGAAGCAATCCTTCCCGATTGGAAAACACGAAAAGACTACCTCAACGATCGCATTGAACTCCGTAAAACGTGAAAATCGCCTTGAAAATTTCGGGATAAGGTTTGAGATTGCGAGATGGGGTAGGATAGGAGCGTCGGCATGGAGAGGGTTCTGAATGATTCTGGTGATCGATAATTACGATAGTTTTACCTATAATTTGGTGCAATATTTTGGGGAGCTTGGGGTGGAGTTTGCTATTGCGCAAGATATCCAAGTGTTTCGGAATGATGAAATTACCCTGGATGAAATTAAAGCGCTTAAGCCCGATGCGATCGTGATTTCGCCTGGACCTGGGACGCCGAATGATGCGGGGATTTCCCTAGATGTGATTGAGAAGTTAGGGCCGACGGTGCCTTTGTTGGGCGTGTGTTTGGGGCATCAGAGTATTGGGCAGGTTTATGGGGGGAATGTGGTGTCAGCCCCTGAGTTGATGCATGGGAAGGTGTCTGGCGTGCATCATAGCGGCGTGGGCGTGTTTGAGCGGGTGGAAAATCCGATGGTTGCGACGCGGTATCACAGTTTGATTATCGATCGATCGACTTGTCCGGAGGTGCTAGAAATTACCGCTTGGGTAGGCGACCTCATTATGGGTGTCCGACACAAACAGTATCGGCATGTCGAAGGTGTGCAATTTCACCCGGAGAGCGTGCTGACGGAATCGGGAAAGAAATTGTTGCGGAACTTTTTACGGATGGCGAGCGGTCTGAAGAATTAAGAAGTGAGAATGAGGAATTGAGAACGGTGGCGTGCAGAATGGCCTATATTTCTTGTATTCTGTGGTTACGTGCGGGTTGTGCAGTCGTAATTTTGGTTCAGTTCTGTTAGGAGAAAGTTTTGATGAAACGTCGGCAGTTGTTGGGCTATGTGGGGATGGGTGCGACCCTGGCACTTGGATCGAGCGCTGGAGTGGTTCGGGCGCAGTCGGGCGGGGTGAGCGTCCGATCGCTGGGACACATGAGTTTTTTGATTAGCGGCAATGGTCAGCGGGTTCTGGTCAATCCGTTTAAGTCTATTGGCTGTACGGCAGGGTATCCGGCTCCTAAGGTGAGTACGGACTTGGTGCTGATCAGCAGTCAACTTTTAGATGAAGGGGCCGTGGATGTGGTGCCTGGAAATCCGCAGTTGCTCTATGAAGCGGGAGCCTACGACGTTAAGGGCACGAAGTTTCAAGGTATTGCGACGGATCACGATCGAGTGGGCGGCAAACGGTTTGGCACCAATGTGGCGTGGCGATGGACTCAAGGCGGCGTAACGATGTTGCATTTGGGTGGTTCTGCGGCCCCGATCGGCCTAGAGCAAAAAATCCTCATGGGTAGCCCAGATGTGGTCTTCGTGCCCGTCGGCGGCGGTCCAAAAGCGTACAACCCCGAAGAAGCAGCAGCCGCGATCAAGGTATTGAACCCCAAAATCGTGGTGCCCATGCAGTACAAAACGTCGGCGGCGAAAGGCGAATGCGAATTGGGTGACGTGGACAAATTTTTAGCACTGATGAGCGGAGTTTCCGTGCGTCGGGCGTCGGGTTCCATTGACGTGACCCGATCGAGTTTGCCCACCACCATGGTGATTCAAGTGATCAACGCCTAATTCCATTGAAACCCGATCGGATGCAAGGATGACAAATTGTTTGGGGCAAATTGTTTGGGGCGATCGGGTTTTTGTTGGATAATGGGTGATGCGTTGCCGCGTGCAGTGCATCCCACGTCGGAGCTTTATTTTATTTATGTTGCATTTTGATTTCCAAAACCGTCGATCGGCACTCATGTCCAAAATGGGGGGCGGAACTGCTATTTTTCGGGCAGCTCCGGATGCGGTCATGCACAACGACGTGGAATATAATTTTCGCCAAGATAGCGCGTTTTATTACTTGACAGGATTTAATGAGACCAATGCAGTAGCCATGTTTGCGCCGCATCATGACGAACATAAATACATCCTTTTTGTCCAGCCTAAAGATCGCGATAAAGAAACTTGGACGGGCTACCGAGTGGGCGCGGAAGCAGCCAAAGAAGAGTACGGCGCAGATATCGTCTATCCGATCGCCGAACTCAACGAACACCTCCCAAAATATCTCGAAAAAGCCGACAAACTCTACTACCATTTCGGCATTGATAACAGCTTCAATTCAACCGTTCTAAAACACTATCGCCAAGCTATCAGGCAATACGATCGTAAAGGTACCGGACCACTGTCTATAGAAGATCCGATGACGGTAATGAATACGCTGCGATTACACAAAAGCGAATACGAACTTACCTTAATCCGCAAAGCGGTAGAGATTGCTGCCGAAGCTCATAATTTAGCACTCGCCAAACGCAGACCGGGGTTGTACGAATACGAATTGCAAGCCGAAATGGAGTATCTGTTCCGGCTTCGAGGTGGCCTTGGACCTGCTTATCCCTCGATCGTAGCCTCCGGTAAAAACGCCTGCATTCTGCATTACGTAGAAAACAATAGACAAATGCAAGACGGCGAACTCTTGCTCATTGACGCCGGATGTTCCTACGGCTATTACAACTCAGACATTACCCGCACCTATCCCGTCGGAAACACCTTCACAGAAGAGCAAAAAATTCTGTATGAATTGGTTTTAAAAGCACAACTTGCAGCGATCGAAAAAATCAAACCCGGCAATCCCTGGAATGAATTTCACGACATTTCTGTTCGCACTATTACCGAAGGCTTAATGAACCTCGGATTGATTTCCGGCGACATTGAAGAAGTGATTAAAGAAGAGAAATACAAACCCTTTTTCATGCATGGCACAGGCCACTGGCTAGGCTTAGACGTCCATGACGTCGGCGGACGCAAAGTAGGAGACACCTGGCACACCTTCGCACCCAACCAAGTCATCACCGCCGAACCTGGGATTTACATCCGATCGGACTTCCAGCCCTTAGAAGGCCAACCCGAAGTCCCCGATCGGTGGCGCGGCATCGGCATCCGGATCGAAGACGACATCTTAGTCACCCAAACCGGAAACGAAGTCTTAACCGCCGCCATCCCAAAATCCATCCCCGCCATGGAACGATAACCCCCAATCCCAAACCCCAAATCCCAAATCCAACGTAGGATGCGTTAAGCGAAGCAACGCATCAAATCCCCGCATCCCACGCATCAAATCCCCGCATCCCACCCCAAAATAAACCCAACCCCCAAAAACGATCGCAACCTTACAAAACCCGCAAAATAAACGGATACCGAAACGGCTCATTAGGATTAGCCAACGTCTTCGTAATAGCCACAACAGACCATCCAAAATGCCACAAAAACCCAAACGCCACCAACGGCCACAACAGCAGCCCTAACAACCCAAAACTAATAAACGACAAAAACCCATAAATTCCACCAATCACCGCCGCCCAGAACCAGATATTGAGGTGAAAATTAATTGACTCCTTCGCATTCGCCTTCACCACCAGATCGTCTGACAGAAACAAAATCGTAATCGGACCTAAAATTGTCACCACCGACACCCCAAACAGCGTGCAGGCATGAGCCAACAACGATAACAAACTGCGCTTTCCAGCATCATACGTATCTTGCATGAGAAAATCTCCTTCGTGTTCTATCTTTAGTTCTATGCTTTATATCCTAATATCAACAGTCAAAAGAGCCATAGAAGAGTTAACCGTACTTATTACAACCCACTTACTACACCTCACAGCGCGAACCATCCTCACCCAGCCCTTTCCGTAATCCGCAACATCCCTAAGGCGTATGACGCACAAACCTTGGATGGGCTACAACCGATCGTAAACCTAACGGGTTCATCCGTTTGATCGAAATATCGACCCACCCCAACCTATGCGTCACCTCCTCCTCCTCCTCGCCCTCCTCTTGGTCGCACCCATCCAGCCCAGCCTCGCCCAGCCCGTCACCGACCTCTTAGCCCAAGCGCAGGCGCTACAGATAGCTGGAAAAAACTCTGAAGCCCTAGCGGCCTACGAAAAAGTAGTCGATCGTAGTAAACAAACCCAAAATCGTTTTGGCGAACTGCAAGCCCTAATCGCGATCGGTGGACTTTACCGCGAACAGCAACAGCCTAAAAAAGCCATTCCCATCCTAGAAGACGCCATCGCTCGCCTCAACGAAGCTGAATACTTTGAAGCCAGCTTCAAGCTCATGGGACTTTATGCCCTCGGACGCATTTACGAAGACTTCGGCGACAACACCCGCGCCCTAAGCTATTACCAAAGAACCCTCAAACTCAGCGAAAAAAAAGGCGATCAAGGCATCCATGCCAGCGTCTTGAACAATATCGGCACCATTCATGTCGTCCAAGGTGACTACCCTAAAGCAGCCGAAATCTTCCAGTCCGGCTTACGCGTCATCCAACAAGTCCAACAAACCCACGGCGACCCAATTACCCTCAGCAACCTCAGCCAGAAATGCAACATTGCAAAAGCCCAAGCCAAAGCCGAAAAGATAGACATGATTCAACGGTTTATGATCAATTTTTGCGATCGTGAATCGCCTGTACAGCTCGTAGACAGCTTTGAAAAAGCCCGATCGCAATACATGATCCAAACCCTTGTATTTAAACAACGATCGCTGAATAACTTAGCCCTCACGTACAGCCGCCAAGGCGACTATCTGAAAGCGATTCAGTACCACGAACAAAGCAATGCCATCAGTAAACGAAGCAACAACAAACCCGATATCGCAACAGGTTTGAACAACCTCGGAAGTATTTATGTGAATCTGGGTAACTATCCTAAAGCACTCACCCTTTATCAAGAGAGTCAATCCATTAGCGAATCCACTGGCGATCGGATTCAACTCAGTCAAACGATTGGTAATATCGGTCATCTTTACACCGAACAAGGCGATTACCGTAAAGGATTAGAGCAGTATAAAAAATCATTAACGATCGCACTCGACACCGAGGATTTGGACCAGCAAGCCACCCTGCATAACAACATCGGAACCAACGAGCAGTACTTCAGTAACTACAACGCTGCTAATGCCGCCTACAGTCAATCTCTAGCCATTCATCGAAAAACCGGAAGCAAACCCGGAATAGCCATCATCACCAATAATATTGGCGTGCTCCAATCGACTAAAGGCGATTATCTAGCCGCCGAAGCCACCCTCAAAGACGCCCTCCAACAAGCCCAAACCCTCAACTCACCTCAGCTCATCGCCATGACCTACGGCAATTTGGCCGAGCTTTATAGCGATCAAGGTCAATACGCCAAAGCCCTAGATTTCTACAATAACGCCCTCCAAATCCAGCGCAAAACAGGCGATCGGCCCAACGAAACCGCGAGCTTACTCCAATTTGGCGGCCTTTATCGTCGCCTCGGACAATCCGCCAAAGCCCAAGAGTACTGCAAACAAGCCCAAACCCTCGCCCAATCCATCGGCACCAAAAGCCGCGAAGCCGTTGCCCTCGGCTGTCTCTCCGGCATTGCCCTCGATCAAGCTCGCTACACTGAAAGCAACACCCTCATCCAGCAAGCCCTCACCCAGAACCGATCGATCGGCAACCGTCATAGCGAAATCCAAAACCTTTACATTCTCGCTCGCCTCCTGACCCAAAACCAACAACACGCCGAAGCCGAAACCACCTTCACCCAAGCGCTCACCCTTGCTCAAACCCTCGGCCTAAAAGCCGAAGAAGGCCAACTGCTCGACGCCCTCGGCACCAGTCAACTCGCCCTCAAAAAAACAACCGTAGCCCAAGCTAGTTTCAAACAATCCATTGCGATCGCCGACCAGATTAACGATCGAGCCACCAGCGGCAAAGCCCAAACTAACCTCGGCGCATCCCTAATCCAATCCCAACGCTACGTCGAAGCGGAAACAGTCCTGAGCGCCGCTATCACACAATGGGAATCCACTCGCCCCGGTCTCACCGACTCCAATAAAGTGTCCCTCTTTGAAGTCCAAAGCCACACCTACCGTCTCCTTCAAAGCGCCCTGATCGCCCAACAAAAAATCGAACCCGCCCTCGAAATCTCCGAACGGGGACGCGCC
This sequence comes from Synechococcales cyanobacterium, assembly GCA_043764895.1. GTDB lineage: Bacteria > Cyanobacteriota > Cyanobacteriia > Leptolyngbyales > Leptolyngbyaceae > JAAFJU01. The sequence goes on from JAYUJY010000275.1 coordinate 37,984, forward strand.
CGAGCCTTCGTCGAACTTCTCGCCAGTAAAGGTCCCTCAACCACCAATCCCATTACCAGCCCTAACATGGCCGAAATCCGATCGATCGCCAAAGCCCAAAATGCAACCCTCGTCCAATACACCACCGTCTCCGACACCGAACTCTATATCTGGGTCATAAAACCCGACGGTACTCTATATTTCACCACCAGCAAGCTCCCGCAACCGATCGCTGAAATGGTCCTAGAAAGTCGCGACGTCATGGGCATCCGAGGTCGCGCCAGCCTTAAGGTCGAAGGCTCCGATAACAGCACCACCAACAGCGACGATCGCGCCATCCGTGCGACCCTCCAACAACTGCATCAAGTCCTGATTGATCCTATCCAAACCCACCTCCCCATCGATCCCGAAGCCAACGTCATCTTCATTCCCCAAGACGCCCTCTTCCTCGTCCCCTTCAACGCCCTCACCAACGCCCAAAACACTCCCCTCATTACCCGTCACACCCTCACAACAGCCCCCTCCATCCAAGCCCTTGCCCTCACCCTCACCCAACAACTCAAGAAACCGAAGCGTCCCCCCAATCCCCTGATCGTCGGCAACCCCACAATGCCCACCTACCAAGGCATCCTCCTCGACGCGCTCCCCGGTGCCGAAATCGAAGCCAAACAAATCGCCCACCTCTTTAACACCTCACCTCTCATCGGTGCCAACGCCACCAAAGCCACCGTCCTAAAACAAATTCAAAACGCAACCCTAATCCACTTAGCGACTCACGGAATCCTAGACACCCTGCGCGGTGAAGTCCCTGGCGCGATCGCCCTCACGCCTAACAATGACCAAACCCAAAACGACGGCTTCCTCACCGCCAGCGAAATCGCAACCCTCAAGCTCACCGCCGATCTCGTGGTCCTAAGCGCGTGCAGCACCGGACGCGGCGACATCACAGGCGATGGAGTCATTGGCCTTTCGCGATCGCTCTTCATCGCCGGAGTTCCTAGCGTCATCGTATCCCTCTGGAATGTCCGAGACGAAAGCACCGCCCTCCTAATGACCGAATTCTACAAAAACCTCACCACGCGCAACCTCACCAAAGCTCAAGCTCTTCGCCAAGCCATGCTCACGACCCAAAAAACCTACCCAAAACCCGCCGACTGGGCCGCATTCAACCTAGTGGGTGCAGCCCAATAATTAAAACGGTCGCTAAATTTCAATCTCGTCGTACTTCTTGAGCCGATAAACGATCGTAGAAACCACCCAGCTCACCAAGAAAATCCCAATAATAAGATAGCCAACTGCCCCAAAGTTCTCACTGACCCCTTCAATGAAATCCCAAAATTCACCTTGTAATCCTAATTTACCACCAATAATTCCAAGAGCCTCAATGCCACCCACTAGCAGCGCCACCAAGACCGACACCAACGTAATCGTCAAGTTGTAGTAGAGCTTACGAATCGGTTTCACGTAGGCCCAGCTATACGCACCCAACATCAAAATACCGTCAGTCGTGTCGATTAGGCACATCCCAGCGGTAAATAGTGCAGGGAAGATTAAAATAGACCAAATAGACAACCCAGCAGACGCTTGATGGGCCGAAATCCCGAGCAGTCCCACTTCAGTCGCCGTATCAAACCCCAACCCAAACAGTACGCCCAGCGGGTACATTTTCCAGCTTTGATCGATTAATTTGAACAGTGGTCGAAAAAACCGTCCGAGCAGTCCCCGTTGATTCAGCAATTCATTCAACGAATCTTCACTGTAATACCCCCCTTTTTTGACGCTTTGGAAGGTCTTAAACACATCCCAAAGAATAACCATGTTAAGCGCTGCAATAAACAGCAGAAACAAAGCCGAAACCGATGTTCCGATCAATCCACCTACTTCCTTAAACTGCGGCATATTTTGCTGAATATTTCCAGCCGTCAATGCGATCGTAATCGTGAGTAGAAGAACGATCGTCGAATGTCCGAGAGAGAAGAAGAATCCGACTGCAATAGGCTTCTTATCATCTTGCATAAGCTTTCGAGTCACATTATCAATGGCCGCAATGTGATCGGCATCAACGGCATGACGCAACCCAAAGCTATAGGCTAGAACCGAGCTTCCGATCAAAAGAGGGAAGTCATGAAATACAAACAATGCCAACATCCAAACGGCGATGTTAGATAGAATTAGGAATGCATAGATATTAACAATCTTTCGTCGAAGATTGATTGGACTATCATTCCAACTGTTTTTCAAGCTCGTAAACATAGGCTAGGATTCCCCAAATTAATTAGTTTCAGTAAGTGGTCATTGTTATAAATTATATCCCTAAATTAATCCAAAATAGCTTTTCAGCTTGAGAAGCAATAACCGTAGAACTCCCAACAAGCACTACGATCGTGACGAAAAATACAAGACTAAACCGCTTCATAGGTTACTCCAATTTTGTTTTAAATCTAGAACTTCATAGCTTGTTTCATCAGTTAACTCGATAGCTCACTAATGCACTTGTGGTCATCCCAACACCCATGAGTGTGATCGCTAATGCACTCATTGCAGGTAGCCATCGAGTTGCAACCACAGGCATGGACAATCGTTCAAACCGATCGCGTGAATACACCAACACCCATCCAACCCCTGTCAGCATCGCCGCAAGCCCCAAACTAAACGCTGTCACTAGCGCCAATCCAAACCCGACCCGGCCCAATGCGATCGAACTAAGTAAAACAACAAGTGCAGAAGGGCAAGGCAACAGTCCTCCTGATATTCCTAGGGCAATTAAACTAGCTCCTGTGATGGGTTCATTATTTGCAGGAAGATGAGAATGAGGAACTTGACCCACTCCGTGAGTGTGGTAGCTAGGGTCATGGACTTTTTCGGATTCAAGATGGTGTGGATGTTCGTGTGGATGTTCGTGTGGGTGTTCGTGCGGGTGTTCATGGGGATGGTGATGTTTATGTTCGTGGGGATGTTCATGAGGATGTGCGTGTTCGTGAGGATGTGCGTGTTCGGGGATATTTGTTAGGTTAGGCAAGCTGAGTAATAGCTGATTTTCTCGTAATCGATCGGTGAAAAGTTTGACCCCGATCGTTGTAACAAGTCCTCCTGAAAAAATACTAAGCCAAGGATAAATCTGTTCCGTGACTTTAAATTGAGTACTCCCCAACGTCAACAATCCAAGTGCAAAGATACCTGCTGTATGCGTCGCTGTCACCGTCAACCCTAAGAGAATAGCCTGTTTAAAGGTGCCACGAGAACCGACTAAATAAGCACCGACGATCGTCTTTCCATGACCGGGAGAAAGGGCGTGAAAGCCACCCCATACAAAGGCAATGACCAATGCAAAAAGAACGGTTGGTAGGTTTAACGTTTGTAACGTGATTAGACGCGTGAAGGGATCCTCGCTGCGTTCTATTGACGCATTGCCTTGACGATCGAATGAATTAGATCCAGAAGAACCCATTGTTGGAGCTGATAAACTAGAAGTCGCGATCGAAAATGCAACTTGACGCTGGTTAAGTGGGCTGCTTAAGAGATCCGTTGGATACTCTGTCAACCTTTTGGATATGCTTGTTGAAGTTATATCGCCTTGAAGGGGGAGGTCTTGGGTTGTGACCGTCATCTCGCGCCAGCCCAAACGATCGGGGTAAAGATGATCGTTAAATTCGATCGATGGATTCTTTTGAGCGGTATTACTTGGCATTAATTCAGCGGTTAATTCATGCTCAAAATCACAGGTCAGTCGAAGCGTGGACAACCCGCCCATTCCAGCCGGAAACTCAACATTAGAACTTCTGAGTTGTAAGGGTGAAGGACTCTGATTAAGGGTTAAGTTAAGTTGAGAATTCACCTCATTACATTTTTTAATGGCGTAGTTGTAGGTGTTATTTGTATCAGCTTGACGATCGATTTGACGAATCTCTTGGAATGCTGGAATCTCTGCCATATCCAGTACATAATCCACCCCAATCTGACTGGAACTGATCTGTAAACCCGCATAGTGATTAATCGTGAAGTTGCCTAGGGGATGGGCCTGCGCGATCGGTGCCCATAGGATCAAGCTTGCTAAGGTTGCAGTTGTCCAAATTGAACATTTCAACAAATTTTTGGGAATTTTTTTCATAATTTAAGCCTCTTAGTTGCCGCTTGTTTAGAGATACGATCGAAGCGAAGCAATGGATCTGTTGACTCAATTTTTTAGACTAGCTAGACTTTAGATCAGCCTTTAAGCCAGCCAATCGTTGTCGAGCATCATCGGCATAACTTGAATGAAACTTAGCGTTTTGATGGAGGGCTTGCTGAAGGTGCATCATCGCCACTTCACGATGTCCCAAATGTTGTGCAATGACGCCCTGATGGTAATTTAACAAGGCATCTTCAGTCCCATACCGAGCCGATCGTAGGGCCGCCGTTTCCGCTTCTTGCCATTGGCCATTTGCAGCCGCCGCCCAAGCCAGCGTATCTTCTGCATAGATGTCATCCCGAAGCTGAACTTCCTGACGGGCGATCGTCAAGGCTTCTGGCAAATGAATCTGATGTTCCACGTAATAAATAGCCAAGGCCCGATCGTAAATCCCTTTTACCTGACTTAGGTGAGAAACAACGTCAATTAAAGCTTCCGTATCTGCCGCACCCATCGGATTTCCCAGCGCCCTTTGAGCATCTGCTTTGTATCCCAGAGTCTCGACTAATGGAATCCTATTGATCCCTAGATTTGCAACTTCTAGCACTGATTTCCACCGATGTTGTGCTGCATACAACCGAGCCAATCCAGTGAGTGCAGCGCCACCCGCCGGAAACAGTTCGCGAGCTTCTTGATATCGCTGCTCAGCAACAGAAAAGTCTCCGGTTGCAAAGGCCAAATCGCCCGATCGAACATGAAACCAAGCGCGAGTTTCAGCCGAATTACTATAGTATTGGTCCTCATCTTTCAGGGCTAAATCTAACCGCGATCGGGCTAAATCTAAGTGTCCAGTCAGTTCAAGATATCGCGCTAAAACAGCGCTTTGGCCTGAATTTTTATCCCGAATTTCATCTATCTCTTCACCATTTGATCGAAGTTTCAATAAGGTCTTTGCCACCTCATAATTTCCCAATTCCATCTGAATTGATGCATTTAAAGCCGCAACACGAGTATTGTTAGGATTAGATTTTTGGGCTTGGGTAATCACCTCCGAAGCCTCCTGAAAACGATGCTGAGAGAGCAGTGTAGAGGCGAGTAGGAGTTCGGCTGGAGTATTGTTTTGAGGTTGGAGTGCGATCGATCGGCGGGCAGTTTCTTCGACCCGTCGTAGATCTTCGAGATCAGCTTTTTCTCGAAAACGTCGCAGATATTGAGCAGAGAGTAGTCGCAGAGAGAAGAAAGAATCTGGATGCTCTCGAACGTCGGCTTCATAGCTATGAATAATCGCATCTCGTTGTTCATAATCGGGAAACACTCGATCGGTTTGTGGATCGTTTAGGTCTCGAAATAATAAAGTTGGAAGATCGGTTAGATTTGGAACTCCAGAATACCCGATAAACAACAGTAGACTCGCAATAATTCCGACCAGTCCGACCATTTTTACAGATGAGAAACGAAGCATTTGCATAGAATTTTAGATCCTCTATTCAATACGCTGAATGTCTAGGGATGAAAACAACAGCCGTAATTTCCACCCCTAGAACGATTTGAAGCAGTGGAATTAGAGAGGCTTACCTAAGTAAGGAAACTTCGGTGAAAAATTCTCAGCCTTCGGACCGACGTTATCGCTGACTAAGCCAGGAATAATGCCTTCTTTAATCCCCGTCACAGCATCACCAAAAACGACAGAAGCCGTCACATCAATTACATCATCTTGAAGTCGTCTACCGCCAAAGTTTTTGCCGAGCTGCGTCCCAAAATAGCTACCCGTTGGTTTGGACAGATCAGCTTGAATCACATCCGGAATCGCGACCGAAATCACCGCATCTGCGATTCCTTGAGGACGTCCGATCGCCTTAACAAACGATCGAATAAACATCGATTGGTTCGCCGCATCTTGGGTTGGTGTTTTGATATTGCTAGCACTGTGGTCTTTGAAGTCCATGAACAACTCATTGAGCGCAGGGACCGCAAGCCGTTCAATTTGAGAATAGCGCCCCCGGCGATTACCAGGAGTCTGAACGCTGGTGGTAATCCATGCGCCAATTTTGCCATTTCCAAGGAGTTTGCGGGGCATTTCCACCACAATAGAATGAACATTGAACGGCGCTAATGTATCTTGGGCCTGACCGACTGGACGGAAGGTCAACACAGTAAATGGCGGAGCAGGGTTGGGTTGAGACTGATAGTTTCGATCGGGAATAATCTTAAAGAACTGCTCCAAATCAAAGAAGAATGGATCATTACGATCGCCCACAAATACATCTACATTTTTGCGGGCTTTAAATGACTTATTGAGCGGTCCAGTTGCATTGAGTCCAATGATTCTTGATTGAGTTCCGACGCTATAAGGACGATCGGGACCATATACGGAAACGGTTTGATGACGTCCTCGTCCGTTTACTCGAAACTGCATAACCAGATCTTCGATGCCATCACCAGTTTTATCTATTTTGAATTGATAAAGTACGGATGGGTCAAACGATCGGACTTCGCCTTTTGCAATGAGCGGGTCAAAGTCCATGGCTAAAACAACTTTAGACGGATCTTTCGGACTTTCAAATACAAACAAATCCGTCAGATCGGCGGCGGTCAGTTGACTCTGTAGAAAGGTTGTATCTTGATGGTCAGAAGCGATCGCAGGAGATATCGCAAAGCAGAGAACAAATAGGAAGGTACTGACAAGTAGTTGAGCGATTTGTTGAATACCAAAGCTCATAAAATAGGTTCCTCAATAGGGATAGATTTTCATGTCATATGTATAGTTACGTAGGAAGATTGAGATTGGATCTGTGAGGACAAGAATTTTAGAACGGGAGATCCAACAGTCGTGATCGATCGTATGTAAAGGTATACGAAGGTGTCTCCAAGTTCAGTGAGATTATCCTTCGTAACGGCTGATATGAAGGCTACACAGGAGTAGAATAAAGAAGATTGCTCTACAGATAGACCTATGGTTAATGACCCTGATTCCGAGATACAGTGGGTGTATCAGATTTCCCAGCAAGACCAGCTAGCCCTATCCAAACTCTACGATCGCTATGCCCGAATCATCTACTCTTCGGCGTACCGGAGTCTGGGGAACGTGGAGGAAAGTGAGGAAGTCGTTATGGATGTCTTTACCCAGGTGTGGCGCAGTGCCGATCGGTATGATGTGGCTAAAGCTCGGGTGGATACGTGGCTTCTTATGATGGCGCGCAGCCGGACGTTCGATCGATTACGAAGTCGGCAACGAAAGGAAAAAGTTGTCGATGCTGTGATAGGTTTTGAAATCCCAACGATGTGCTTGAGTCCAACGCCTTGCGAGGATGCTGAGATTCAAGAACGTCGCAGGGCGGTGATTGCTGCACTGGAAACATTACCACCGGAACAACGTCAGGTCTTAGAGCTTGCGCACTACGGAGGGTATAGCCATCGAGAGATAGCAGAACAAACAGGAATGGCACTCGGAACCGTAAAAACTCGGATTCGATTAGGATTAGAAAAATTACGATCGGCCTTACAACCCTGGTCGATCGATTCTATTTAAAGCGATCAATTTAAATCAATAATAAATTTTATTTAACACAATCATTAAGGAACCCCATTGACAACGCTATGAAAGAGTTTGATGTTATGACCTTGAGCCATGATTCACAACACGACAAATGGTCGAAAGATGATGTGCTAGGCAATGCCCTAGACGATGGGTCTTTCGACGAAAATATGACGGCAGCGATCGCCTACAGTGCGCCCTTGATGCCGCTACCCGCCAGCCTTAAACTTCGGCTAATGGAGCGCCTTGGCTTACCGCCATTTCCGGTAGCTTTGATCGGAGATTCAACAGTAGATCTAGCAGTAGACATTCCTTTAAAGGCGCTATTGAATTGGTCATTGACCGATTTGATTACCGCAGCATCTGCAATCAAAAAGTGGACCCCCTTAGCCTCACCCGAAGACGCGACCTATAGCCCTTGGAAAATCGATAAACCCACTCGTCAGATGGCCTATTTTGTTCGAGCACCCCGAGCAGGTGCCTTACCGCAGCATCATCACGCAACTGGGGAAGTGGTGTTGGTATTGGAGGGTGATTTCACGGTAGAGGGGGTGCGCCATCAAGCGGGCGATCGCCTATGGTCCGCCGCAGACACCATTCATCAGCCCACGACCACGGGATGTTTGGTGCTCATCCTTTCGTCCCTAGACGATTCTCCGGTTGAAGCCTAGCTCCTCCCCATTCCGGGGGACTTTGAATCACACCGAAATAGAGAGGGAACGCGCTGTTCTTAGAAGTTGCCGTTGGTGGTGTTGGCGTTGACGAGCCGATCGATCACCGTTGCAATCTCCAATGAACCCAATTCACCTTCAGCGCGGGTTCGGATGCTGAGGGACTGGGACTCGACTTCTTTTCCGCCCACGACGGCCATGACGGGGATTTTGTCTTTCTCGGCGTTGCGGACAATTTTGCCGAGGCGCTCGTTGCTGAGATCGACTTCAGCGCGAATGCCAAGCAGTTGCATTTTTGCCGCTGTTTCCTTTGCAAATTGAACGAAGTCGCCGCCCACGGGGAGCAATCGAATTTGGACAGGCGCGAGCCAAGTCGGGAAGTCGCCTGCATACTCTTCAATGAGGATGCCAATCAATCGCTCTAGTGAACCAAAGGGCGCACGGTGCAGCATTACGGGACGTTTCCGCGTGCCATCTTCAGCGACATATTCGAGATCAAAGCGATCGGGCAGGTTGTAATCGACTTGAACGGTTCCCAGTTGCCATTCCCGTTCGAGGGCATCTTGGAAAATGAAATCTAGTTTTGGGCCATAGAATGCCGCTTCACCAATGCCTTCAAAATGTGGCATGTCCAGCTTTTCAACGCCGCGACGAATGGCATTTTGCGCATTTTCCCAGGCTTCGTCTGTCCCCAAATACTTGGTTGGATTTTCGGGATCGCGGAAACTGAGGCGAGCGCGGAAATTGGTGAGTTGGAGACTCTTGAACACGCTCAAGGTGAGTTCTACCACGTTAAAAAACTCTTCATCGAGTTGTTCGGGAGTGATGAACAGGTGCGAATCATCCACGGTGAAGCCGCGAACGCGAGTCAGTCCGCCGAGTTCGCCGGATTGTTCATAGCGATAGACGGTCCCAAATTCAGCCAGTCGCATGGGGAGTTCCCGGTACGATCGCAAATCGCTTTTGTAGATTTGAATATGAAACGGACAGTTCATCGGTTTCATCACAAATCCGATTTCCTTTTCTTTCTCTTCCTGACTTTCCGCCATCATCGGGAACATGTCATCAGAATACTTTTGCCAGTGTCCCGATTGTTTAAATAAATCGACTCTAGCAATGTGCGGTGTGACGACCGGAAGGTATCCGCGTTTGGTTTGTTCTTTTTTCAAATAGTCTTCTAAGATCGATCGCAGTAGCGTTCCTTTCGGTGTCCACAACGGCAATCCAGGACCGACGAGATCGCTAAAGATAAACAGTCCCATCTCTTTGCCAATTTTGCGATGATCGCGGCGGATGGCTTCTTCTTTTCGACGCTTGTATTCCTCAAGCTGTTCGGCGGTTTGCCATGCGGTGCCGTAGATGCGCTGAAGCTGGGCTTTGTTTTCGTCGCCGCGCCAGTAAGCTCCGGCCACGGATTCAAGTTCGATCGCCTTTGGGTCCAGATCTCCGGTATTTTCGACATGGGGACCTGCGCACAAATCCCACCATTGATCGCCCAAATGATAGAGCGTAATCGGTTCGATGAGGCCGTCGAGAATTTCAAGCTTGTAGGGTTCATTTTGGGCACTGATGCGAGTTTTAGCGTCTTCGCGGGTGACTTCTTCGCGCGTGACCGGAAGTTTACGATTGATGATTTTGATCATCTCTTTTTTGATGGTCTTTAAATCCTTATCGCTGAAAGGATCGGGTGTATCAAAGTCATAGTAGAAGCCATTCTCAATCCAAGGGCCGATCGTGACTTGTGCCTTGGGGAAGAGCTTCTGCACGGCCATGGCCATGACGTGAGAGGTGGTGTGGCGAATTTTCTTGAGATCGTCGGATTCGCTAGTCTTGGGAAGATGAATTTTTACGTTGTCTGACATGGTTTTGCTCCAGAAAAGCGATCGGCGGTACGATTGCCAATGCTTAGATTTAAATGATTGGTTTAGGCTAATATTTTAGCGTGGGATGCGCATAACGGAACGGATGATTCTCGTTTCGCGAAGCTGTAGCAATAGTCATCAGACTCTAAAGTAAGGCTTTAGAACAATTGATATCGAAGGGAGACGGTTAATCTTTGATCGTCAAGTTGACTATTGCGAATGAGAGGAATCGCATAATCAAGGCGCGTTTCTAGCCCGAAAGGTAAGCGCGATCGCACACCCAAACCTACACTCGCAATGAACTTTGGATCAGGGTTTGGCGCTTGTTGGTTCCAGCCGTAGCCCCAGTCTAAGAAAGGATTAAGCTGTAGGAGATTAGGATTTTTGGTGACTAGGATCTGTAGTTCAAATCCGCCTAAAATGCCATTGTCTGAGACCACTTGATTTTGACGATAGCCTCGCAGCTAATCGGCTGAGGAGAAAAATGCGCGGGGTCACGGGTTTCACCCATTGAAACGCTTCACCAGCGATCGCAAAACCCATCGGCCCTTGCGCGTATTCTCACCGAAAAAGCACAGGCACTCAGCCGTCAAGGCCAAGCCCAAAATGCATTGGTGCTGCTATGTGATCAGGCCAATCTTCAAGCCTGTGGTGAGACCAGTGCTATTGGACTCACTCGAAAAGTGAGCGATCGGCGGACTGAAGCGGCCAGTTTAGGAAGTTTGGGAGAAGTGTATCGGTTGCAGGGGAACTACGATCAGGCGATCGAGGTGCTGCGATCGGCGTTGAAGTTAGCAACAGAACTGAAGATTCCCACCTTTATGGCGGCGGCGAACAACAGTTTGGGGAATACATTGAGCAATCGGGCGGCGACGCGATATCGCAAGAGTGTGGCGTTTTCAGTGCAAGATCCGACTGAGGCAAAAAACTAATCCAACAGGGACACAATTGCTGGGTCAACTGCCGCCGTCTCGGGTGAGTGCTTACGGGTCGATCGATTTGGCGCGGTTGTTGCAGGGCAATCCGGTGGGGCTGCGCTGTGGGGATGGGAAGGCGGCAGCTCAGGCAGAAGTGCTGCTCCAAAAAGGGGAGGCGATCGCAGTGACCATTGGGGATCAACGGGCGCGGTCTTTTGCGCTGGGGGCCTTGGGGAATTTGGCCGAATGTGCGGGAAAGTGGGATGAGGCGTTGAACTATTCGCAGCAGGCGATTCTGGCCTCACAGCTTGCCGATCGCGATAGTTTGTACCTGTGGGAGTGGCAGCGGGGACGGATTCTAAAACGAAAGGGTGATATCGTCGGGGCGATTGCGGCGTACAACCGATCGATTGTTGTTCTGGAACAGGTTCGTCTAGAAATGGTGCAGGCTAACCGGGATGTGCAGTTTGACTTTCGAGATACCATTGACCCCATTTATCGGGAACTGATTGACCTTCAGCTTTCTCAAGAAACGACGATCGTATCTTCACCATCAGATACAACGCTCAGCAAAATAAAAGGAAACTTCAAATCAAACGCTAAATTCAACACTCTTAAATCAACCTTAGCAACGCTAGATGCCTTGAAAATTGCTGAATTACAAAACTACTTTGGCAATGACTGCGGGATTGTGATTGCCAAAGATCGAATTGACCAGCGGATACAGCAAGATGCAGCGGTGTTGACGACGGTGATTGGGGCCGATCGGACGGCGGTGATTGTGAGTTTGCCCAATGGGGATAAGCATTTTAATTGGATTAATGTCACGCGATCGGAGTTGGAGAAGACCATTGAGGACTATCGCATTGGGCTAGAATCGTTTGATCTCGCACCGCAGGGCTACGATACGGTCCATGCGCAGACGCTTTATAACTGGCTGGTGAGACCTTTCGAGTCGTCGCTTAAAGATGTGGGAACGCTGGTTTTTGTGCAGGATGGGTTGTTGCGGAGTGTGCCGATGGCGGCGTTGCATGATGGGAAGCAGTTTGTGATTGAGAAGGTGGCGATCGCGACGGCTCCGAGTTTAAGTTTGGTGAATGCAAAGCCCATCGACCGATCGAATTTGAATGTGCTGGCGCTGGGATTGACGCAGGAGGCAAAGGTGGGAAAGAGTTACTTCCAACTTCTTTGTGACAGGGGAAAAGACGCCGACGCAAGCCTTTAATTTGACGGAGTTGGATCAGTTGATTCGGCGAGTGTCGAAGAATACGGAGCCGTTGGATTTACTCGTCTTAACGGCCTGTGAAACGACGATCGGCGATGACCGATCGGCATTAGGACTCGCGGGAGTTGCGGTGCAGGCGGGGGCACGTAGTGCAATAGCGTCTCTGTGGGCGGTGAATGATGAAACGACGGCGCAGTTGTCTACGTCGCTCTATGAGCAGTTGGTGAACCCGAAGATGAATAAGGCAAAAGCATTACAGCGATCGCAGGTGAAGCTGATTCAAAAGGGTGGGGTGACGGCACATCCTTATTAGGCGTTGCTGAAAATAGGTATGAATAATTTTATTTTCCAAACTAGGACTTAAGCTAGATGAACTTTCTAAGAACTTGGTTTGATAGATTCATACC
>JAYUJY010000276.1:0-11085 GCA_043764895.1 Synechococcales cyanobacterium
GTTTTGAAGACGTACATTGAAAATCAAGATCGTCCCGACAAATAGTGTGTTCGCTCACACTCACGGCGCTTTCATCCCACACTAATCTGTAAACGATATGGTGTGGGGATTCCCTCTTGTCCAGCTAAATGGGCGGGGCGGGACGTAATAGTTTCCATCGACCCAACCACTCCTTCCCAATTCATTCTAAAGCAACAATCTTCAGCCCATACTCCATGCGCGATCGCACCCGTCCAGGACGATATTCACCGACCACCGGAACCGTATAGCTCGGGCCTACGCTGGAGCAAATTGCGATGTGTCGATCGCTCACCAGCAGTCCCAGCGTCGGATCATAACCCCGCCATCCCGCCCCCGGAAGATACACTTCAACCCAGGCATGGAGATAATGATTCGCCTTTTTCAAATCTCCTTCTTGGTATCCACTCACAAAACGTGCCGCCAATCCCGCCGCCCGACACACCTCCATAAACAGCACCGAAAAATCCCGACAAGACCCTTGCCGATCGCGCCAAGTTACGCCCGGTGGAAGCGGTTTTCCAGTTTCTCTCATGCCGTAACCGCAATTGGTATTAATCAATTGATTCAACACCGACAGAAAGATTGACGTATCCCCATCTGTCTGCACCCACAAATCCTGATACAACTCCACTGCAACCGGATCGATTATTTCCATGGGTCGCAAATACGATTGCAACTGAGCCTTCACCGAAGACGGATAATCAATGGGAAGCTGCAACGCATAGCCATCGAGGAGATACCCAAACGGATTCGCCTGCGTCGTCGTAACGACACTCGTCGTAATGATATCCAATCGATCGGTTTCCACATCCGCAAACCAAGCTTTTAGCAGCGCATTCCCCTCAAAATCCGTCAATTCAGAACGCCCAATAGGCTGAGGCGAAATCTCAACATCAAACGATTCCAACTGTTGCCACCCATCCGATCGAGGTCGCAGTCGCAGCGTATGCGGTTGCAATTGCACCGGACGATCGTAATTGTAAGTCGTCGTGTGAACGATAGAATACCGCATTACAAACTCATGAAATAAACGTCAAAAGAACCCAACTCTTACACCACCTTTAAATCAAAAAATGTCTCAAAAATATACCCATCCACTTCATTAATCCGAGACTGCAAATCATCCAAAAACTCATGCAATCCAATCTCAACCACCTCATCAATCATCACATAATCCAAATCCGATCGCAGCTTCCCCAAACACCGTTCCACCGGACTGCACCACGTCCCCATCTTCGTCCCCATAATCCGATGGAGCGCCCGTTCCGCACTCTGCACACAAAAGCGAATCGATCGCGGAAACTCACACTCCAAAAGCAAGAAATCGGCCACCGCCGTCGGACTAATCCGATGCACATCGCGCTTGCGGTACATTTCATAAGCACTCACCGATCGCAATAGCGACATCCACTGCAACTCATCTAAAGTCGATCCCACATCCCGCGACGACGGCAGCAAAATAAAATACTTCACATCCAAAATCCGAGTCGTCTTCTCCGCCCGCTCCAAAAACCGCCCCAACTGCCCAAACTGCCAGCCTTCATTGTGAGACATCGTGACATTTGTAATGCCCACAAACAGGTGACTCTCCGACTTAATTCGGCCAAAGAAACTCGACCAATTTAAATTAGATGAATCCTTTGCCGCCTCTTGCACAAAATGGTAAAACGAATTGACCTGCACCCACATCTCCGATGAAATAATCTCTCTCACCGATCGCGCATTTTCCCGCGCCAAGTTTAAGCACGACAAAATCGAATTTGGATTGTTTTGATCAAATGTCAAAAACTGAATCACCTTCTCCGACGTCACCGCCCCATAGTCCTTAGAAAACACATCGCGATCGCCCGACGTCCAGATGAGCGGCTCCCACTGCTGAATCATTCCGATCGGCATATCCAGCGACAGATTGAGATTCACATCAATAAACCGCGCAATATTTTCAGCCCGTTCAATATACCGATTCAACCAATAAATCGAATTTGCAACCCGACTCAACATAATCCCATTCCTCCTAGTATTCCAAAACTTAAGTATTCCAAAACTCAATACATTCTCAATTCTCAATTCTCAATTCATCATTCCTCACACACCACCCAAGTATCCTTACTCCCGCCTCCCTGCGACGAATTGACCACCAGCGAACCGCGCTTCAGCGCCACCCGCGTCAAGCCACCCGGATTCACAAAGATCTCCTTCCCATACAAAATATAGGGCCGCAAATCCACATGACACCCTTCAAACTCGCCCTCGATCATCGTCGGCACCCGCGATAACCGAAGCGTCGGCTGCGCAATATAATTTCGAGGATTGGCCTGAATCTTCACCGCAAACTCATCCTGCTCTTCCTTCGTCGAATGCGGCCCGACTAGCATCCCATACCCGCCCGACTCATTCGCCGCCTTCACCACCAGCTCGCCCAAATGCTCCAGCACATACGCCAAATGCTTCGGCTCTGAGCACAAATACGTCGGCACATTGGGCAACAGCGGCTCCTCACCGAGATAGTACCGAATCATCTCCGGCACGAAGGAATAAATCACCTTATCATCGGCCACCCCGGTCCCCAATGCATTGGCTAAACCCAAGCGTCCCGATCGGTAGACATCCATCAACCCCGGAACCCCCAGCAGCGAATCCGGATTAAACACCGTCGGATCAATAAACTCATCATCAATCCGGCGATAGAGCACATCCACCCGCTTCAACCCCTTCGTCGTCCGCATCTGCAAATACCCATCCGCCACCACCAGATCGCGCCCTTCCACCAGTTCCACGCCCATTTGCTGTGCTAGAAACGAATGCTCGAAATAAGCCGAATTGTAAATACCGGGCGACAACAACGCCACGGTCGGATCCGAAACATGCTCCGGCACCAGATTCACCAGCGTTGCCAGCAGCCGTCCAGGATACTCCTCCACCGGACGAATGTTCATCTTCTCAAACACCTGCGGGAACGTACTCTTCATCACCCGACGGTTTTCCAAGACATAGGACACCCCCGACGGACAGCGCAGATTATCCTCCAGTACGTACCAATCCCCCGCCTCATCACGGACCAGATCAGTCCCCGTAATATGGCACCAAATCCCCTGCGGCGGCTTCAAGCCCATACAAGCCGGATGAAAGCCACTGGCTGACTCAATCAGTTCGCGGGGAATGACGCCATCCTTAATAATTTTCTGATCGCCGTACACATCGGCCAAAAACTGGTTTAGCGCATAAATCCGCTGCTTGAGACCCCGCTCCAAAACGGCCCACTCATCCGCCGACACAATGCGGGGAATAATATCGAACGGGAAAATTTTCTCGGTACCTTGATCGTCGCTATACACATTAAACGTCACCCCCAGCTTAAACAGGGCGACCTGCGCCGCTCGATGTCGCCGCTGCACTTCTTCCGTCGGAAGAGCTTCAATGCGATCGACGAGCGGAATGGCGTCAGGGCGGGGCTTTCCCGGTGCTTGAAACAGCTCATCGTAGAACTGTCCCGGATCATAATTTTCAAATTTCACGCGATCGCCCGTCCAGTAATCTGAATGTCTACAGAAGCAGATAGAGACCTAAGACTACCAATTCAACGACACCAAAAGTGTTATCCACAAACCCTTTGCTGTAAAACTTAAAGGTTGAGTCAAAAAGTAGCGCGATTTAAAAAATCTGACTCTAAGCGTGACTAATTCTGAGTGATTTCACATCCGTCTTTCAAAATCATCCTGACCAGACCCCAAAATCCATGGAAAGAAGAAAAACACCTCGTCATTCTTCATGCCAGACATTGCGCTTCTTCTGTCCCTGACACCCGCCCATCCCATCCCATGGCCTAAGCGACCCACTGAACCCGTTGCCCAGCGCCAATCTCAGCGCATACGATCGTCCCGCGTCAATAAAGTGGCCTCTCGTCCTAGCCTCCCCCAAACCTTCAGCCCGTCCAACTTGCGATTTAACGCTTATCCTCGATCGGGCATCCAGCTTTACCACCAGCGCCTTGCCGCCCTCCAATCCGGACAAATCCATAGCCGTTTGCCGAACCATAGTTTTGAAGCAGTCTGGCGTAATGCGACCGGACAACCCAGTCATAAGCAATGGCGCACCTTATTGAAGGACGAGTCCCAATCCATCGCTCGTCGATCGTCGGGTCCGGTGGCGGTGATGCTGGGGGATTCGTTGAGTTTATGGTTTCCGAGCGATCGTCTCCCGCAGTCGTCGGTGTGGCTGAACCAAGGCATTTCGGGAGAAACCACGCGCGAGGTGCTGATGCGATCGACGGATCTAGCCACGAACCATCCCAGCACCATTTATGTGATGGCGGGGGTCAATGATTTGAAACGGGGAATCCGAGACCCGGACATTCTGAACAATATTTCGCAAACCCTCCAGCAGCTCCGCCAGCGACACCCCAACGCCCAAATCGTCCTCCAGTCCATTCTCCCCACCCGCTCAGCCCAAATCCCCAACGATCGCATTGCCCATCTCAACACCTGGCTTTCCGTCGTCGCCAAACGTCAAGGAGCCTACTACCTCGATATCCATTCGCACTTCACCGCCCGTGATGGCTATCTGCGATCGGACCTCACCACCGACGGAATTCATCTCAGCGATCGAGGGTATGCGGTCTGGCAGTCGGCTCTGAACCAATCTGAAGTGTATTTGGCACAGTCTAGGAGTCATGGCCCGATCGCCGTTCGGTAGGTTCTAGTTTAGATTTCCCATTCAGATTTCTCAATCTGTGGCAAGATCCTCATGTTCATCATTGGGGCGCTAGCGCAAAGCTGGGGAAATTGGTATGACAGCTTGGCTAATGGTGGGTGCAACGTTTGTCGTCGCTTACCTCTTAGGTTCGATTCCCACGGGGTACCTGTTTGCTAAATATCTCAAAGGCATTGATATTCGGAAGGTTGGGTCGGGTTCTATTGGAGCGACGAACATTCTTCGGACTCTTGGGAAAAAGGCTGGCGTTACAGTCTTAATCATCGACATTCTGAAAGGCGTCGGCGCTATTTTTGCGGTCTATGGGCTTTACTCCTGGCTGGGTAATAGCTTTTGCGTGTTCGACGAAGCCACGAGTCAAGTTTTTCAAGCGATCGCAGCGGCGATTTCCAACGGCAATTTCGACATCAAAGCCAAGCTTAGTGATGCCGCCGCACAACAATGCGTTGACTTGCTGGTCTATAAGTCTTGGATCATGGTTACGGCTGGAATTTTTGCCATTCTCGGCCATAGCAAATCGGTGTGGCTAAACTTCACAGGCGGAAAGTCGGTGGCGACGAGTTTGGGCGTTTTACTGGCGCTGAATCCGTGGGTGGGATTGGGTGCGTTAATCGTGTTTGCGATTTCTGCGGCCATTACCAAAATCGTTTCCATTAGTTCCATTTTAGCGGCGATCGCAGCAATGGTCTTAATGATCGCGCTTGGACAACCGCTAGCGTACCAGTTGTTTGCTCTTGCAGGCGGTAGCTATGTGATTTGGCGTCATCGATCGAACATCGATCGGCTTCGCAAAGGCACTGAACCGAAGATTGGGCAGAAGGTCTGACTTACAGTTTAGACACAGCCTTACAGTCTTTTAAATACCATCGCCAAGGCAAATCAACGCCTTGGGTGAGTCCGATGCGGGTGGTTTGGATTAATTCGATCGGTGAAGTTGATCCCGATCGACCTTCCACCCAGAGCGCCGACCCTTCTTCTAAGACTGCTCCGTACAGGTCCAAATCAATCGCCATCACCCGACACAGTTTGCCTGGACCTGCGGCCATGCGATCGGGCTTTTCTTTAGGTTTTAGCAGTGCGGGATTCACCTCTTCCAGTGCGAGTGCTCGAATCAGCACGGCACTGGCAAACTCATCGCGATCGGTGATGAAATTTAGACAGTAGTACATTCCGTAGATCAAATACACATAGACGTAGCCCGCCGGACCAAACATAATCCAGTTGCGCTTCGTCTTTTTTCGGTAGGCATGACAGGCTGGATCGCCCTCCTCATAGGCTTCGGTCTCCACGATGGTCCCCCGCAGCATTCGCCCATCCGCAAACCGCCTCACCAACGTACAGCCAATGAGATCGGGCGCCACCTCTAGAGCCGATCGTTCAAACCAACTTTGCGAAAGAATCTCACCCATGGAACCTCCAACTCAAATCCGGCTCAAAATCTAGCTTAAAAATCAGGTCTAGAATCTTTAGATATCCGATCACTTTTTAAAATAGAGAAGTAATGTTCGCTAGGATTTAAGAGCAGCAATGCATTCAGTATTCTATTACTCAGGCAACCCAGCATGGATATTAAGACAGTTTTGCTCGTACTCGTGGGCCTTTTCCCGATCGCTTGTCTGTTCTTTGGCACGAAAAACGGATTTTATGACAGCAAGGACTATCACGGAAATGGGTCTGCGCACTAGTTCGATCCATTCGCTTGGGTCAGCTAAAAATTAGAAAGAACTGAGTTGGATGGGCAGTGAATGGTGCAGTGCTTTTTTCATGGCACAGGTCAGACTAGCGATGGGGTCTGTGTTGAAATTCGCATGGGAGACTATCGGGTTCTGCTGGATTGTGGTTTGCGGAACCCGGATTTGTTGCTGACCTTAGATGCGCCTGATCTCTTCTTCTGTAGTCATGCCCATACCGATCATAGCCGATCGATTTGGGCGCTTCATCAGCAGTTTCCAGATCTCCCGTGCTATGCCAGCGACGTTACCATCGCGCTCTTGCAGCAAGACCTGCCGCCGAATCGTCTAAAGCCTTTTCCCTGGGATACCCCGATCGAGCTACTGCCAAATTTGAAAGTGCAGTTTTTTCCGGCGGGACATTTGCCCGGTGCGGCCATTATCGGGCTGACCTATAGCGCACCCGAAAGTCCCGAAAGTCGGCCCGAACGGCTGCTGTATTGCATTGATGTGTGTCTAGCCAATACCCGGCTGGCGGAGGGGTTGAATCTGGCAGAGTTGCGCGAATTTTCGCCGGATGTGTTGATTATTGAGGGCACCTACGGCGTCGATCGACATCCCCCGCGTCGTCAGCTCGAAAACCAGCTCATGGAACTGCTCGATCGCACCTTAGAATCAGGACGATCGGTCGTCATGCCCGTACCAAAACTGGGGTTGGCGCAGGAAGTCTTGATGCTCTTACGGAGCCATCATCTGTTTTCAGGACGGAAGCTGGTAGTGGAAATCGATGATGCGATCGCGGAGGTCTGTACTCACTATGAGACGTTGGTTCCGTCGTTCCCGCTAGCGATTCAAAACTTCGCCCGTTATCAATCGCTTTTTTTAGACCTCGTTGTTCGTCCCTACATTCGCCGATCGAATCTAGAACCCGCCCCATTTGCGAATCCACTTGAACCGCGTATTGTGTTGACGAGTACGATCGATCGTCTGAGTGAGATTTGTGCAACCGGGAACTGGACGACCTTTTTACCGCACTACCGCAACGGCGACCTCAGCACGCTTAATCCCGATCATGCCGAAATCTACCTGCTTCCCGACCACTGCGACGGCTCCACGCTCCCCCAAATCATCCACACCCTACGTCCCCAGCACCTCCTCCTCACCCACGCTCCCTTAGAACAGCTCACAGCCCTCGCGGCCCTCGACGAACTCACCAGCCGCTATAAACTCCACATTCCGACCTCCGGCCATCTCCTCGACCTGCCGATCGCCGATGCCTTCTACCAACCTGCCCCGCCGGAGACCCGCTACGACGGCGAACTCGTCCAAACTCAAACCGAAGTCCTGCTGTCCCTCCCGATCGAAATCCAAGACGATCCCCGATGGAAAGCCTTTGCGGACACGGGACTCATTGACGCCCAATGGCAAAACGGCACGCTGATTATTCGGGGCATCTCTCAACGGGAATGGCTGAACCGGGACTAGTTCATGACTAATCTACGGAACGAGAATTTTATAGGACTTTGCTTCTGATATAGTATGTAGTGCGAATAGTTAAAGAATTGTAAAGGAGAAATCTTGCATGTCTGAATGCCTCCGGGTGGGTCAAGCGGCTCCCGACTTTACCGCAACGGCTGTTGTGGATCAAGAATTTAAAGACGTCAAACTGTCGGGTTATCGCGGCAAGTACGTGGTCCTGTTTTTCTATCCGTTGGACTTCACCTTTGTATGTCCCACCGAAATCACGGCCTTCAGCGATCGTCATGCTGAATTCAAAGCCTTGAACACCGAAATCCTCGGCGTCTCGGTCGATAGCCAGTTTTCGCACCTCGCTTGGATCCAAACCGATCGTAAAAGCGGCGGAATTGGTGACATTAACTATCCATTGGTTGCCGATCTCAAGAAAGAAATCAGCACGGCTTACAACGTTCTCGACCCGGATGCAGGCATTGCCCTTCGCGGATTGTTCGTCATCGATCAAGATGGGGTGATTCAGCATTCCACGATTAATAATCTCGGCTTCGGTCGTAGCGTGGATGAAACGTTGCGCGTATTGCAGGCTATCCAACACATCCAAACCCACCCGGATGAAGTGTGTCCCGCAGGCTGGCAGCCCGGTCAGAAGACGATGAATCCTGACCCGAAAAAGTCTAAGGAATTCTTCGCGGCGGTCTAGTTGTCTGTGGTTTAAATAACCCAGCGATTCAACTCTCCTCGTTGGGTTTGGGGCACGGCGTGCCATTCCCCTACAGTCTCTTTAACCCGGATCTGTAGGGGAATGGCCATGCCGTGCCCCAAACCCAACGGATATTTTATTGTGTCAATACGGCACGCTGTGGAATGACTATGGAAGGCGGGAGTTCTAAGGCGATCGCACCCAGTCTACCGATGCGAAAATCATTTAAAACCAGATTCGCAGCACGTTCTTTACTGCCTTGATATTTTGAAACGCCTAGCGATTCTAAAAACGTCTCACCTGTGACTTCAGTTGCATTGATTTCATATAGATTCGTCAACGCACGTTCTTCTCTAAGGTCTTTAATCAAATCAATCAGTCCAGCGGCTACTCGTTGATGATCGTACCCCGCCTGACCAATGTCATCACACATTGCAAGTTTCATTGCAGAGGTTTGATCGTCCAGTTTATTAGGCAGGACGCCCGGTGCATCTAGCAGCTCGACGGCATCGGAAATCCGCACCCACCGAAGCGATCGGGTAACGCCTGCTTTTCGTTCGCTCGCGACCACATGTTTGCCTAGCAGCCGATTAATCAAGGCCGATTTTCCGACATTGGGGAAGCCGATCATGACACAGCGCACAGCACGCGGGAGCATTCCCCGTTCTTTACGGCGACGGTTGATGGAGATTCCGGCTTGTTTGATGGCTCCGGCGAGTTCTTTGACGCCTCGACCGCTATGGCCATCGGTAAACTGCGGCGCGGCATCATGTTCCTTGAGCCAGTCGTACCATTGGGACTTGGTGGCATCAGGAATCATATCCATCCGGTTCATCACCAGCACGCGCCCCTTGCTCCCAATCCAATGCTGGACATTAGGGTGATGGGTGGCCAGCGGAATCCGGGAATCGCGAACTTCGAGGATGACATCCACTTTCTTAAGCTGGTTGGTGAGCAACCGCTCCGCTTTTGCAATGTGACCGGGATACCACTGGACGTAGGGAGTAGACATGGGAATGCTGGATGATAAGCGGCACTACACACTAGCAGATTTTAGAGCGCACAGGTTTTTGTGATCTGTTTTTTGTGATCTGTACAGCCGACGCATTGACAGAAAAGTACCCACGCGGGTAATGGTGACTGACGAAATCTTCGAGCAGACTGTTTGGTTGTGATGTAGCCAGAATTTATGAACGACTTTCAATTTTCATCGGTGTCCGTTGCGAATCAGGTTCAATCCCGATCGATGCAATTTAAGCGCATCTCTTCGAGTTGGGTGGCGCTCCATCCTCGACCCAAAGGCGTGATTCAATTTGTGGGCGGGGCTTTTTATGGCACTAGGCCAACGTGGCACTATCGATATTTTCTCAGTGCGCTGTTTGATGCGGGTTATACGATTATTGCGCTGCCGTTTCGCTTTACGTTTCACCACTGGACTGTGGCCCTAGATTTGCTAGAGGAGCACTATCGGGTGCGCCAAGCTATTTTGAATTCGTTGCCGCACGAGTCAAGCCGATCGGGCGATTATGCATTTTATGCGGATGCGGCTCACTACACTTGGGTGGGCCATAGTTTAGGCTGTAAGTATGTGATTTTGCTAGAAATCTTAAATGACGGCTGGGCTAAATTTAGTGAGCAAGCCGCAGCCCTGGGCCTTGAAAAATCGCAGTTAGACACCATCCAATCTCATCTGATGCGGGTTGCTCAGGTGCGCGATCGACTTAATGAAAATAGTCAGAGTGTCGACGGGTGGAGTGGCTCGATCGAGTCTGAGCGACCTTCGATTCATAATCAAGCTGCAATTTTAATCGCTCCCGTCATTGCCGATTTGGCCGCCGCAATTCCGCTCCGATCGCTTCAGCGAGGTTGCGAGTTGATGGGTCTAAAGATAGTTCCTACCGTGGAGCAGACCTATGATTTGATTAACCATAGCCAGTCGTTCAATTTGCTACAAGTTCTCCAATTCCAGCAGGATGGTGTCGCTAAGCCAACGTGCGATCGGCTAGTGCCGAGTCTGAAGTCGCCTAGGGGCAAAGTGCTTTCCACCCTTGCGATCGTAGGCAAGCACCTTGAACCCGTTGGACTACAAATCGGTCCGTATGTCGCGGATTTTAACCCACTTGATAAATTCATCGCCCCTCGGCAAAGTCGCCAACTAGAAGCGATCGTGCTTAAGATGTTGTTGTAAGGATTAGGGGTGAGCTTGTGTGGAGTGTTGTCATTAGTCTGATGGGTGATACGATAATTTTATCGGGTAAACTTAGGGAGAACTCAGCAAACGATTCGATAACAGTTATGGCATCAAGCGCTCAATACCTATGATGATTCCATACGCAGAGAATGCGATCGTTGATCGGCGCAAACTTGAAAACTACTGTCTCGACCTTGACCATGATGATGGCAAACATAAAGTGGGTCTATGGACTAGAGTATGCAAGCTTATGATTAAAGATGCCAACAGATCAGGCAACGCAACGCAAAATTGTCGAAGTTTCTAAACCCATATCC
>JAYUJY010000277.1:0-2813 GCA_043764895.1 Synechococcales cyanobacterium
CTCGGTTTGGGATGGTCAAGTCTTGGGTCAGTTGTTGGATGAAGACAATGAGGCGGATACGATTTGGGGCGATAGCGCTTACCGCTCAGTGTTGATTGAAGCGGTTTTGGAGTTGATGAGGTTTGAGAGCGAGATCAATGAACGTACTTATCGCAATCGCCCGTTAACGGCGGTGCAAATCGAAGATAACCGGGAGAAATCACGAATTCGGGCTAGAGTCGAACAGGTCTTTGGGGCCTGGATTATGGGCATGGGCGGCAAGCTTTTGCGCACGATTGGTCTAGCCCATGCCAAAGTCCAATTAGGTTTGAAGAATTTGACTTACAATCTGATGCGATTCACTGGGTTGGAAACGCGGGCTGTAAACCCCGACGCAATCGCTGCCTAAATGCGCCTATGGTTCAGTTCCGATGGCCATTTCCCGTCTATTGTCATCGACCATCGTCATATTCGCCTTGTTGGTTGTCTCATTTAAGACTTTGATTAGGCCGAGATCAATTAATCGAGGTGCCCTATAGGTAATTCGATCGCCTAGCGCGAGCTTCAGCAATTGGATAAGCAGTAACAGGTCGATCGATGAAGTTGTCAACCTCCCATTTAATCACCCTCGCCGCAATCGAATTTTAAGGTTATTGCGAGCTTGGCAAGTTAGACTAGCGGTCTGCGGCGTAAGTAAACTCTTTATTGAAATCAATCAAAATGAGGGTCGCTATTAGATTGCTTCTTCGTTGGGTTTAGGGTTCGGTGAGCCAAACCCCTACAGTCTCTGAAACCCGGATCTGTAGGGGCATGGCACGCCGTGCCCCAAACCCAACGAAGAGGTTCTGAATACCTGGGTTATTTAGGCCGCATAGTACTAGACATCAGCGGCGTTAGAGATTCTTTCATCCAGGAGGTTTTCATGGCTTATCCTCAAGCATTTTTAGACATGGAACGTTAAACCGAGACTCGTGGCAAACGATCGCTAACCCTACGTCAACTTCAGAGACGGTTTGGGACGTTACCTGCGGGGGTTCAACTGGCGATCGAAGGCTTAAGTTATGATCAGGTCGATCGGTTGGGTGAGGAGCTTCTGGATTTTCGTGACTTAGCAGACTTGCAGCAGTGGATTGAGCAATTGGTGTAGTACGAGAAGAGACGATCGTATGTTAAGCAAGTAACGATCGGATATGAAGTGTATTAAAATCTAAAGATTTGGATATTTCTACGATCGTTGGTACTGAGCCTTGAAAAATAAATACGTTAGTTTGGATAGGGTTCATCGCGCTTTACGATCTCAATAATTTCAAGTCCCGGATAATAAGCAATTAGATCGAGTTCTGTATTTGGCATTCGGAACTCAAGTGGAACATCTGAAATCGGGAGATCCCATTTTCCACACTGCCCATGCCCCGCATCAATAATGAGCTGGATTTCATTTCTAATAAAACAGCCTAAGACTCTCGCAGGGATACGGACCTGGGTTTTTTCGAGATCGGCGTACAATTTATCATCCATTCATTCATTCACATGAGGATAGCTCGCTAGCATAATCGTAGCACAGGGTTTCAATTGATCGCGATATTCATCCGTTGAGCAGGGTCGATCGATCGTCTTTGCTATAATTGAAGCAATATGCGATTCACACCCATCTCGTCCAACGTAATCTAATGCAAATTACCCTTGATCTCGATGAAGCGCTTTTCACTGAGGCGCTGCAATTGACAAATCTGACGACTCAGGAAGATCTGATCCATTTGGCGGTGCTGGAATTAGTGCGATCGCGGAAGAAAAAGAACCTGTTGGATCTTGCGGGACAAATTCAATTTACACCTGACTTTGATCATAAAGCAATGCGGAATATTCATGCTGCTGATTGATACCTCTGTTTGGATTATGGTTTTTCGCGATCGAACGGGTCGAGTTCGTCAAAACTTAGAAGCCTTGATTAACGATCGCAAAGTTTTTCTGACGCGCTTTACACAACTTGAACTATTGCAAGGCAGTCTGGACGAGCGCGAATGGAATCTTCTGTCCAATTATTTAGTTAACCAAGATTACGCTGAAATCTCAAATACGGGTTGGATATCATCGGCTCGAATTTATTATGATCTGCGCCGCCGAGGTTTCACTGTCCGTAGTCCGATCGATTGCTGCATTGCTCAAGTTGCGCTAGATAATGATTTCTTGCTAATCCATAACGATCGAGATTTTGAGACGATCGCGCAGATCTGTGAGCTTCAGCATTTTCGATTCCTGGGATAGTAGATAATAGAGGTCTCTCGTAACTCAATAAGAACCTGGATACTTCGCTCGATCATCCATAGTTTCAGCAATTGGATAAGTAGCGCAGGGTCGATCGATCGGCTTTGCTATAATTGAACCAATATGCGATCGATATTAAATTATGGTCTCACTGGCCATTACTATAATCACGATCGAACAACGATTGGTAGACTCTTTGACGTTCTGAGTTTTTGGGTACAATTTCAATGTGAATTGTTTCGCTATCGTTATCAAACAATGTGGCGATCGCGTCTAATAGATTTTTGGCAGATTCGATCGAGTTGAACGTTCTTTGAATGGGTTTCTGAGAAGATTTAGAGCGCTCGATCGAAAGACGTCGGGCATCATGTTCGACAGACATAAGGCTGTGAAGTGTGGCTTGACCTGAGTTATCGATCGCCCTGTCCAAAATAGGTTCTTGCCCTAAGTCAATTTCAGCTAGTCGCTTGTACAACAGTCCGGACAGATTTGAGGTGGGTCAAGCTCTGAGAGAGCCGTATTCTAGGAGCTTTTGGTAGTTTGGATTTAATTTAATCAAAGTCGAGTCC
>JAYUJY010000278.1:0-49499 GCA_043764895.1 Synechococcales cyanobacterium
AGCAACCGAATGGAGGTTTCAAAGGACTCACTGCGATCGCGGCCCCACTGGCCAATGCGAGTTTTGAACCGCTGCAACAGCCCCACCGACACCGCAATAATCCCCGCCACGGCAAAGACCGCAAAAACATTGGTCCAGATCAGAAGGGTGACGATCGCCACGATGATTAGCACATTCGACACCGCAAACAGCAGCGGCAACAGCGCCATCTGAGCAAACACTTCGGTCTCATTGACCACCGTCTGCACCAGTTCGGCTGAATTATGCTGGAGGTGATAAGTGTAGGGCGCACGGGAATAGGCGTACATTAATCGGGCAGCAATCCATCGGCGCTGCATCGCTCCAAACTGGTGGATGTAGCGCTGAACACTAAAGCTCAAAAAGGACTTGACATAAAAAGCCACAATCACCGTGGTTCCTAAAATAATCAAGACTTGAAGATCGCTAATTTGGCCCAATCCGAGTCCGCTGACAATCCGTTTGATCCAGTCGATGAGGGGACGATTTCGATCGGCCTCAGTGGCGACCGCAATGAACGGGCCGACCATGCCAATCCCAAAGGCTTCTAGGACAGAGGAAAAGACGGCAAATCCCATGAGTAAAGCAAGCTGTTGCCGTTTCCCAGATAGGACGTAGAAAAATTTGGATAGGTACCCACCCATGTGCTATTCCTGACCGCTGTGTGATCGAATGTGAGACTGAGAGCATATTATGAGCATGTATCAATATTGATCCGTATTCCCGAAAAAGGGATCTGTCTTTGAGCAGGACTTCTTGAAATTAGGTTAGGTTTGGGTACATAGGTGGTTTAGCTATACGGATTCAGTCTACAAGCTCGCTTAGTCTAACCTTCATCGGCTTTCTTCATGCAGTCTTATCGATCGTCTTCATCTCGAAGAATTGCAGTGCTCTGGCTCGTCGGTGGCCTGCTGCTGATTCTGCTGGGAACCCTGGCTCCGTTTAACTTTACACGGCTGTCCATAGGTAAGAAAGATGCGCTTCGATCGTTTTTTCAGCATTCAAGCGATTGGTTTGATTTTTACGGCAATATTCTTTTGTTTTTTCCCTATGGATTGGGGTTGGGTTTGCTGCTGAAGAGCCGGGTAATGCCTTTGTGGATGAGGCTAGTGAGCTTAGTGGGGTTGAGTTTTGGGTTGACGGTGACGGTGGAGGTGCTGCAACTGTTTCTGCCATCAAGGGCGAGTAGCGCTACAGATATTGTTACGAATACGATCGGCGGAACCCTCAGCGGTCTCTGTATTCTGTTGGGCTGGCGGCGCTACGTCCGTCAAATTTTCCACTGGATTGAGGGGGCTTGGTCCAACATCGGGGCGGTGGTGGGAATGTTGCTGCTGTGGGTGGGATTGATGAATGGGGCGCTGCTGACGCTGCAAAGTATGACGAACTTGAATTGGGAGACGGGGTTTCGGCTGGCGATCGCGCAGGAGGTGACGGGCGAATTTCCGTGGTCGGGGACGGTTTCGGGGCTGTCGATGGGGAGTCGTGCCTTGAATCAAGCAGAAGTGTCTACCCTCTTTCAGTCGCCGACGTTTCCGGATCTGACCGCAGTTAAATTGAACGATGATCTAAAGGTTGAACTTAAGGCTGAACCTAATGCTAAGGCTCGCAGGTTCACCCAAGATCAGCCTCCTCGGGATACGATCGCGGCCATTTTGCGGAGCCAGCAATTTACGTTGTCAACCACGATCGCCGTTCAGGATTTTGATCAGCCCGAGCCTGCCCGGATTATTACCCTTTCACTGGATCAATATCAGCGTAACGTGGCGCTGCTGCAAGAAGGCGATCGGCTCATTGTGGCGGTGCGATCGCCCATCACGGGCTATAACGGCGATCGCTTTATCCTGACCGCTCGTCGATCGCTTGAAATCAGACCCTATCGAATCGTAGTCACTTACCGAGAAGGCCGACTTCGGCTTTATACGGCGTCAAACCGCTCAGCGCCGCCGTTAGACTCAACCTTAGACGAACTCATCCTCAAACCCGAATTTACCTTTTTTCAATACATCCTGCCCGATCATGGCGCTCATGTCGGTCTGGAAGAGGTGAATCAACGCTGGTTTGCGTCTAGATTTTATCCGATCGTTTTTTATGCAATTTGGTCATTGCCCTTGGGTATTCTAGTCCTACGTGTATTTACGCTAGTTCTTACGTCCCGGAGGCGCTCTTCTGTTTGGCAGATGATTTGGGTCAGGATTGGGTTCATGATGACAGTAGGATTACTGACCCTGTTGTTTACGGTGACGCTTACCACTTCGGTCTCTGAATTTAGTTTGGCCAAGTGGGGAATCTGTTGGGGATTGGGCGTGTTGCCAATGGTGTGGAACATTCTGCCTCTCGATCGCATTCATCGCGGTTTACTCAAGTCACGATCGGCTTAATTCCCAGTTCTAAATTCAACATTCTCAGTTCAACATTCTCAATTCCTCCCCATATTTGCCCATGACTCAGCTTCGACGCTATCCTAACCGCCACCCCGATCGCCCTATTACGCTTTTTCTCTTAGCGTCTTGGGTTTTGCCCTGGGTAATCTTTCCTAATCCGGCGATCGCGGCGACCACAGACTTCCCGCCGCAATTGAATAGTCCGCAATTGACCAGCCCGTCTCAAGCTCCCGCCCAAACCTTCGTTCAGGAAGATTACACGTTGGGTCCCGGCGATCGGCTTAAGGTAGACGTGCTAAAAGCGCCGCAGTATGCCCTCGATACCGCCGTTCTTGTAGACGGAACTCTAGGATTGATTCAAGTGGGGCGTCTTTCGGTGCAGGGGCTGACGTTGGTGGAAGCGCAAGAACAGGCATCAAGGCTCTATGGCTCGATTTTGCGCTATCCCGTGGTGACGTTGACGCTAGTGTCGCCTCGCCCGATCAAGGTGGCGGTCACAGGTGAAGTCAGCCGTCGCGGATCGTATGATCTCACTGGATCGGGTCCCGAGGGCAACACCAATCCGACGCCGTTTCCGACCCTAACGCGCGCGCTTAAGGTCGCAGGGGGCATCACGCAGGCCGCCGATCTCAACCGTATCCAAATCCAACGCTTGGGGCGAAACGGCGGGGTGCGATCGATTAATGTCAACCTCTGGAGCTTTTTGCGCAGCGGCGATAACCGTCAA
Organism: Synechococcales cyanobacterium; assembly: GCA_043764895.1. GTDB lineage: Bacteria > Cyanobacteriota > Cyanobacteriia > Leptolyngbyales > Leptolyngbyaceae > JAAFJU01. The sequence continues at coordinate 3,130 of JAYUJY010000278.1, forward strand.
GATGTGATTTTGCGGGATGGCGATTCTATTTTTATTCCCACGGCAAGAAACCTCGATCTGAATGAGTCGTATCAGTTGGCGACCACAAGTTTTAGCGCCGAAAAAGTGCAGCCGCTAAATATCACGGTGGTGGGCGAAATTTATCGGCCTGGGACACACACGGTCGAAAGTAGCGTTAAGACTCCGCTGGCGGGAATTCCCGGTGAAGCCCGTGATAGTTTTAACCAAGCGCGAATTTTTCCGACAGTGACGCGGGCGTTGCAGACAGCGGGGGGCATTAAGTCTACGGCAAATATTCGCGACGTTCAGATTCGCCGCGTGACCCAAAGCGGGGCTGAGCAAACGTTCAAGATTGATCTATGGGCCTTGCTTAAGGACGGCGATCAAAAACAGGATTTGATTCTGCAAGATCGCGATGTCATCGTGGTTCCCCTAGCCGCTACTCAGGACAAGCTAGAATCGTCTACCCTGGCGTCGGCTAGTTTTTCACCCGATCGCATTCGGGTCAGCGTCGTGGGAGAAGTCGATCGTCCTGGATTGCTGGAGTTGCCGCCCAATGTGCCCTTAACCCGTGCCATTATTGCAGCAGGCGGATTTAACAAGCGGGCCGATCGCAGTACCGTGGAATTTATTCGGCTAAACCCGGACGGATCGGTCCAAAAACGCGATCTTCCCGTCAATTTTGCCGCTGCGGTCGATGAGGCGAGCAATCCGTCCCTTAGAAACGAGGATGTGATTGTGGTGCGGCGATCGGGTCTTTCGACCTTTGAGGAGTCGAATCAGGTGTTTAGTCCGCTCAGTGGCATTGTTTCAGTTTTCCGTGCAATTTTTGGTCGATGGTGAGCGGTTTATGAATAGCGGCAATCACAGTTCAGCAAGCCCGAACAGTCCATCTGTCGTCCCTTTTCGCAGTGGCGGGGAACCGGACATTTTGGATGTGGGAAATTTTTTGTCGGTGTTTCGGCGGCGGGCGATCGTGGTCATTGGTGCGACGGTCCTCGGCGGGGTTTTGGGTGGCTCCTTAGGCAAGGTCAAACCCGTTTATCAGGGCGAGTTTCAACTTTTGACAAAACCCGTCACGGTCGAAGCCGAAGTCGTGTCGTCGCTCAATCAATCGATCGACAAAAAAATGACCACGACCACCACTGGAAAAGGGTTTGACGGGACAAAAGCGCGGATGCTCTACAGTCCGGCGGTTCTGAATCCAGTTTTTGACCAAATAGCAGCTCAATATCCAGGGTTCAACTATGATGCGCTGACTAAAAATATTGATATCAAAGCCATTCCTGAAACCGAAATCGTAACGGTTAAATATAGCGATACGGATCAAGGCCGAGTGACCCAGGTGTTGAAGGTGTTGAGCGATCGCTACGTGAACTATTCCCTTGAAGAGCGCCGTGCTGATACCGATCAAGGATTGAAGTTCATTGACTCACAACTGCCAGAACTGCAAAATAAAGTCCGCAAACTCCAGGAGCAACTTCAGGATTTTCGTCAGGAATACACCTTCTTCGATCCCGAGTCTCAAAACAAAGAAATCGCCGACCAGCTTACGACCTTTCGCAAACAGCGGCTCGATGCTGAAGTCCAACTCAAGCAAGCGCGCGCCGTTTATGGCGATCTTCAGCAAGAAATCGCAGCCAAACGAGACGAACGCACGGCAGGAACGGCTCTGCGCCAAAGTCCTGGCTACCAAAAACTCCTAGATCAGCTCCTCGCCGTGGAAGGGAAACTGGCTCAGGATGCGGCTATCTATCTACCCGAAAGCGAAAATATTAAAATCTTGCAGAATGAACGATCGCAGATTGTCGCCTTAATGGAGCGTGAAGCAACTCGCGCCCAGGATGAAGTGGGGAGCCAAGTTCGCGATTTAGAAGCCAAAAATGAAGCCTTGGCTCGGACTGAAGATGGACTCAGCCAGCGTCTCAAGGATCTTTCCGGGGTCGCCCGACGCTACACGGCTATCCAAAGCGAACTGGTCATCGCAACAGAAAACCTCAACCAGTTCATGGCCAAAAAATCCACCCTTCAAATCAACTATGGCCAGCAAGTCACGCCGTGGCAAAATATCACCAATCCCGCGCCGCCCCAGCTTATTAGCCTGCGATCGAATGCGCTTTTAGGCAGTGTTTTGGGGTTGCTTTTCGGTCTCGGGAGTGCGCTGCTGCTCGATCGGTTGGTGAATGTATTCTACAGCGGTGATGAAGTCAAACGTGCCAGCAAGCTTCCTACCCTTGGCATCATTCCCTACAACCGCGAACTGCCCCAAGGCGTATTTACCAGCCGCCCTACCAATCAAACTCTCACCACCCCAACACTCCGACCGACCAAGTTCGGCATGATGCCCTTCCTCGAAGCTTTTCGGATGCTAACGACTAATCTTCGACTGAGCCATGCCGAGCAGCCCGTTCGATCGATCGTGATTACCTCCGCGCTGCCGGAAGATGGCAAATCTACCGTCGTCACCTATCTCGCTCAAGCTGCCGCTTCTATGGGTCAACGAGTTTTAATTGTGGACGCCGACCTGCGAATTCCTCAGCAACACGATCGGCTGGGGGTTTCCAATCAACAGGGTCTCACCCAAGCTTTGCTCAGTTCTGCCTCCATCCAAGAGTTCATCCAGCCCTGGCCGCTCAATCCCAATGTGCAAGTGTTGACCGCTGGATCCGTGCCATCTGATCCCATTACGTTGTTGTCGTCCCAAAAGATGAAAGACGTGATGATCGAAGTCTCCCAGTCTTACGATCTCGTTATTTACGATGCCCCGCCGCTGTGTGGCCTGTCTGATGCGCACCTGATCGCCGCCCATTCCGACGGGTTAATCATCGTCACCCGCCTCAAAAAAACCAAACGGGAAGCGTTCGATCGCGTGATGGATGATCTTCGGCAATTGCCCACTCGCGTGCTGGGCGTGGTGATTAATGACTCTCGACAAGTGTCTGCCACATTGCATCGAGGGTATTACAGCATGGGTGCTATTGCGCCATCTATTCAACCGCATCACCCCACGAAGCTGAATTAGGACCCAAAACCGATCGGTTATCATAAGAGAACTAAAGATTTATTCAGTCGTTTAATGAGCGAGGGAGCGATCGAATTATGGCTATGACGCTGACTCAGACTGTCCTAACGTTTGATGAATTTTTGGAGAGATATGGAGATGATGAAGGATTTGAATTAATTGACGGGGAGTTATTTGATTTGGAACCCACCGGACCGCATGAGGAAGTCGCTGCATTTATTGGGCAGTATTTGAACGCTGAGATTTTACGATTGGGTGTGAAATATGTGTTGCCTCATCGCTGTTTGATTAAGCCATTAGAGACGAATACAGGATTTCGACCGGATGTCATTGTGTTAGATAAGGCAGCGCTGGTGGCAGAACCTTTGTGGCGACGAGAACCTGTGATTACATTGGGTTCTTCGGTGAAATTAGTAGCGGAAGTGGTGAGTAGAAATTGGCAAAATGACTATGCCCGTAAGGTTGAAGATTATGCGGCGTTAGAGATTCCAGAGTATTGGATTGCAGATTATGCAGCGATCGGGGGAGAGCGATTTCTAGGAAGTCCGAAGCGTCCAGCATTGACAGTTTACACGTTGGTGGGACGACGATATCAGGAGCGGATCTTTCGAGGGGAAGAAACTATAGTATCTCCGTTATTTCCAGCGTTGAAGCTCACGGCAGCGCAAGTATTGGACTCGTGGAAGGCGTAAGTGAATACGGGTGATTACGAAATAGATAGCGATCTGCTAGCGGCTTGCCATCGTCTCAAAGTTCATCGCCCTGACGCCACAACCTGGATCGCCCGGATTGGCTATGATTCTGTCTATGCGATCGGCGGTACGAGGGTTCGGACATCGGCATGATGAATGGAATGGTGACGGGGCTTCAAGCCCGAATGGAGATTTTGCTTATCCTAGAAAATCATTCCATGATGGGAGTTGAGTGCGTTATTGATACAGGGTTTGAAGGATTTTTGACTCTTACACTGAATGCAGTTCAGAACTATGAGTTGGCGTATCTTGGCCCGATTCACCAAAGGTGAGGCTTCGCCAACGATGCAAGTTTGGCTGATAATTCCAGCATTGTCACGCATGTCTACGAAGGGGTAATCCTTTGGAATGGAATAGAGCGAAGTATTCCTGTTCTTGCGATGGGATGCTTTCCACTGATTGGCACTGCACTTTTAAAAGGCTCGCACTTGAGCATTGATTTTTGTGATGCAGGTATCGTAACGATTGATGAGATTTTATAATGGAGTGCGATCGATTTACTATTCCGCACTCGGATATCCTCCAAGAGAATTAGCCACTTGGTCTGCCAGATTTCTTGCACCGACAGCATCAAGTTCTTGGAGTTTGCCAAGTATCTCTCGTAACCCTTGACAGCGGGTATTTTTACGTATAATCCATGTAGAGTCAGCTTCCCAAAGTTCAGCTAGAAGCTTGACTAAAAGCTTACTTTCATCGTTCTGATATTTAGGTAAATTAGATTGGTCCTGAATAAGTGCCGTGAAGAGAGTTCGTCTAAGCTCCTTGTATCCTGAGAATTGAGCAATTCTAAAAAGTTGTGTCCTTAGTGAGTTGATAGAAAATAGAGAATTCTGAAAACGAGTAAAGAAGTCTTTCAGCGATCGATCGGAAATAACAACATTCTCAGAAGATTCTAGTCCATGTGATAGAAGCCGATCTTCCGATATTAGCTGAATAAGGTGATCCCACACGTCACAAGTTTCGCCGAAAACTTCTAAACTTGAATCTGAACAATTCGTATACTTAAAAATATACTCTCCTATTGCAAAAGCTGATTGTGCTCTTAAATGATCTCTATTTGATAAAGTTACGCTGTCACCAGCAAGAGAATGACGGAGTATAAATATAACTTCGGAGAGTAGAACGCAGTCAATAAATCTACTGACATTCAAACATGAGATTATTTGATTTACCGCAGTTGAATCACCACCTAGAATTATTGATTTGAGTATTCTAGATTGACTTGTATTGACTTGATCGATTAAATTGCTGTTTCGATTATATCTTGAAGCCGATTGGTAGGTAATAAAATGCTCTTTCCGCTCACTAATTATTAAGATTATTAATCGTGAGCGCAGTCGTTTATTAATATCAATACTTTCTTCAGTAACTAGATCCAGAACAGGCATTAATGCCGCCGCTAAAAAACTCCAGTTACAATAGCTATTAAAGTTATATTTTCTTACTTCTTCAGGAGTTTCTGGATAATTCTGCAATAGTTCTTCTGGAATCCATTGAGGCATAAAATCAAGTGATTCACTATTTACACAACCTAAAACAAATTCGTTTTGTAAACCAATCCATGCTTTGTCAAATTGATCATTTTCTTTATTCTCAACATCAAAACAAATCTCTTTATATTCTAAATAAGAATTGGATTTGTTTCCTGTAATATTTCGTTGAGTTATACTATTTGTATACTTAAGTCCACAAGTTAATTCTATAAGACGTGCAATCTTAGGAATGATAGCTATAATTTGTTGTGTTATGTCGGACTGAAGCCCGCGATCTTTTATCCACGATCGGACAAAAGCAGATGTATCAGAATTCTTCAGTCCAATCAAGCATCGGAAAATAGCAATCTTCATAGAACTTTCAGATTGAATTCGATCGAAAAGTCTAGGCGCAACGTGAGAAATAAAAGCTCTAGCATCTAAGTCCCATACAGATGAACGATTAGCATAATATATCGTAACAGGAAGGTTTATACAGATGCCAGCAAGATAAGTTAAATCGGCTTCTAAATCTTGGCTCAGTTGATACATTGGAGGCTCTAAAACAACTGCAATAGTTCCCCAAATTATATTATTAAAATCTTCAATCTCAAGTTTTTCATGCAGAAAGTTAATTCTAGCTTTATCGGTTAAAAAATCTACTAAATGGTTATGAAACTCTAATTTTTTATCGACTTTTCTATCAAGAATCTTTCGGCATGAAGTGATAGTCTTAAGGTAATTAAGTTTCCAGAGCGAAGATTCAAGGCTAGCGACAGCTTGATCATCCTCAGGCAAATCCCCGATAAAACTATATTGTTTTTCCCCATTAGAATTTATTTGACATATCCAATTATTGTCCTCAAAGTATGATCTAATTTTTAATGCTCTATGACGATTATTTTCTGGGATTAAAGCAAGTTGAAAATCATCCCAATCTTTTAAGAAACAAGATTTCATTTCTGACGAGAAGATATTTTCAAGCCATAAAAACAATATCTTTTCTTGAAGATTAAATTTACGATAGGGTAAGTGATGAAAGTCAATAAGCTCCTGTCGTTCCCAATCCTGTGTTTGATGTGTATCAATATAGCCGAATCCGAAAGCTTGCAAGGAGTCGTGTGTCTCAAATTCTAGCCATACGAGCAATTGTAGAGATGAAGTAAGAGGTATGAGTGGTCCGGTTAAAAGACTACGATCGCATTTTGCAAGCGTTACTAGTACTCCCAGCATGGCAACAGAGTTACTTCGTTTTAATATCAGAGAAATGGAATGTTCTAATTGACTTCTTGAAGGACGACTGTACAGCCATCCTTCGATCGTCATCAAGAGACACGTAATTATTTTTGGGGCTACATCATCGTTACGATGCCAATATAGAGATTTGCGTCCACCCAAGAAACTCTTCTTCTCATTGCCAATAATTAGACATAACTCATGAACGTCTTTGTTTAAAGAATTATTAAAATCTTCTTTGTTAAGAGATAATTCTAAACCACTAGATCCTTGTTGATCAAAATACTCATCAATTTCACAGCTACGGCGTGTAGCCAGGGCGCAAATGATTTCAACAATTATAATTGCGGTTTCTTCATCAATTTGAAGCAATAAAATAAGTGGGAGAAATTTAAAGGTGCAAACATCAATGTCATTTGAACCTGCGGTATAAAGATTGTAAGATGTATTACCTATTTTATGTCTACGCTCATAGACATAATACGGTTCTTGAATCATCAATGCAAGGAATAGTTCTGCTCCAATATCAGGGTTAATTGAAACAACTAAACCTAGATAAAGCCCATTATGCTTAAGCAGGAATTTACGAAAATCGTCATTGACCTTAGCTAAAGGACCAAGTTGATGAACATTTTTCAGCACTCCTATACCGAAACTATCAACGAAAGAACTTTCTGTTTCTTCTGGCTTATTCGTCGGGACAATCTCACGCCCCGCCAACATTTTTAAGATGCTAATTGAGGGCTGTAGTGTTATGCCAAGAGAAAATACAACACAGGAAAAAGCAGTTGATTCAAAATCTCCTAGCCAGTAATTTTTTCGCCATGGAGATTCTGGGTTGGGAATGGAGAATAGAACTTTCTCTACTAAACCTAAGGTTAATGTAGAAACTTCAGATCGAAGTGGAAAATCGATCGCGCATTGATTCCGATTTAACCAAGCTTCAGCAGCTCTAAAAATTATGCAGGATTTTTCAATGATAGCCTCTGGCGTCTGCACTAGAATCCAGTTCCAAACAGGAATCCACAAATCAACTTTCGGGATGCCTATTATTTTTTCTTTCCATTCAATTCGTGCCTGTAGTGGCTTAGATCGAATAGTCTCTACTAGAAATGGATGTGGATCTGTTGCGATCGCCAAAAGTCGTGTGATAAGACGTTCAATCACGATCGGGAGTTTCTCATGAGGACATTCCTGGAGTAGAGAAACTGATTTTTTACTCAGAATTGCACCATCTAGTAATAAATCTAGAAGATATAAATTATTACAATCTAATGATTGACACAGAAATTCATACCAAGTTTCATGCTCTTCGGAATCCAATGCAAGCTGAAGAAAAAACCAACGAATAGGCTGAACCCAAAATGGATTTTTTGAACATTCTACTAAATACTCAACCTCAATTTCTCGGCGGTTCATTTTAAGATCATAAAATCTTGAGCAATCTCCAATAAAACGATGGGTTACAGCAAGCCTTTCCTCTCTTATTCGGAGACAGTCACGGCGTATAAGTGTTTGTAAATCCCTACTTTGAATTGACAAATCAAAATTACGTGGGAGATCTGGAATAAATTTAGCGGCTAACTCTCTAGAGATTTTAATCAAGTCTTGACCTAAATTACTAGATTGCTGACCGTTTTGAATGTAATCATTCCAGTACCAATTCAAGAGATCTAAGTCATTCTTAAATCCAGATGTATCAAGCTTTTCGTCTTTTTGAGAACCTCTAACTAGATAGTCAATTAATTTTAGGTTTAACGCAGGTCCAAATTCACGATGCCGATCGACGAGTCTGCGAATACTACGGGGTAAGCTTTCGCAAGATTGAAGCTCCTCGATCGGAAGCTGAGGTAACTCGACTTCAGCACATACAGAATTCTGTCCCAAGCACTCAGAAATTTTATTATTAATTCGATCTTTAGACTCAATATGTGCTGTGATAATAAAGCGGACATTAGAAGACGCACTTCTACAGAGAGTTAATTTAAGAAGATTCAAAACAGCGTTGAGGTCTCGATCGTTAGCATCACTCAAGTCATCAATGATCACAAGAGTTGGCTTCTGCATGATCTCAGCCATTAAGACTTCATCAAGTCGTCTTAGCCCTCTATTTGCAGTTGAATCAGGTGATTCTGTGAAAGATGAAACATCCGATGGACGAAGAAATAAACAATCAAAATATTGTCTGAGTTTCTGGTTGACGCTTATTTTACAGAGTACGGATTTCCCTGAGCCAGAGGCTCCAAGTAGAAGCGTAATCTTATTCTGAAGTGCAGATTGTTGAAGTTCTAGAATCTTTAATCTTGGCAATACAATTTGTTCTCCAAGAGTCTCCCGAATAGTTAAAAGATGGCTACGCGATAGACTAAATAACCTCTGGAGTGTAGCTCTCAGTGCGTCTAATCCTTGATCCTGAATTAGTTCTCTCCAAATAAGACTACTAATGCTTTCAGACGAAATGCCTGAACCAATTTGTAGACAATAGCCTAACCAGCGCGAAATAGTTGCCTCACTATCTTCATCTCGTGCAAAATTTTGCAACTCGTTAATTAAATCTTCTTTTGGATCATGAACTATTTTGTAACGCACACGAGATTTAAATTTGAGAAGTTGTTCTTTTGGATACTCCGGAGTTTTTGTGCGCCAAACGCTAATGATTTGATTAGGATCTTTCTCACCTTCTTTTTGATATTTGCCTGAGATTACAAATTGTATATATTCAGCTAATTCAGGAGTTCGTGTAGAGGCAAGCTTAAATACGTCCCATAATTCCTCAAGAGCCTTTCCCAGACCACTACTTGAAAGAGTTCTTTTTACCTGAGTAACCAGAACACATTCACCCGATTCAGTAATATCAGAAACAGCTTCAATTAAAATTCTTTGAGATGTCTTGGGATCTTGGCGTTCAGCTTCAATTGATCTTTTCCAAAGTTTAACTATTTCTAAAATTGTCAAAAGAAACTGGTGTTCAAACCCACTGATGGCTAACAATCCACCCTTCGCACGTCTAGGATGCTCTTGCTCCCATGCGTCTCTCAACTCACCAAGAAGCTGAGATGTTCTAAGAAATCCGAGTGTTTCCAATGGTGAGGGCATCGTTGCAATATTTTAGACAACTTTTAATATTCTAGTAGAATTTAGCAGAAATAGGTGGCGTTAGGCATGAAGTCTCTCAGATCGATGGGTTAAATTTTGACATAACTACGCGAAGTACAGGCGAGAATTTTGAAAATCCGACAGTCTCTTCCATCACATTGAGTCTACGATCGGTTATCCTCTGTTAGAACATTATGCAGCTTCTGCTAATATCGGAATTTTCAGCGTGACTGCAATGATTCATGAACTAGAAACCGATCGATTGAAACTGCGACAATGGCGATCAAGTGATTATCCAACGTTTGCCGCAATGAGCGCAGATGTGAGAGTCATGGAGTATTTCCCAAATCCGCTAACATCGGACGAGAGCGATACGTTAGCCTCAAACATTGAGGGATTGATTACGGAAAAGGGTTGGGGTTTGTGGGCTTTGGAGATCAAAGATAGCCAGAAATTTGCAGGGTTTGTTGGCTTGCATGAACCTATCATGAATTTACCCTTCTCACCTTGCATCGAAGTGGGTTGGCGATTGGGTTATGAGTTTTGGGGACAAGGGTATGCGACGGAAGCTGCGACTGCTGCACTCAAGTTTGCCTTTGAAGTGCTAGAACTAGCCGAAGTCGTATCGTTTACCGCAACCCTAAATCTCCGATCGCAAGCCGTGATGAAACGATTAAAGATGCAAAATACAGGTAAAAATTTCGATCATCCCAAGGTTCCGATCGCTCATCCATTGCGAGAACATGTGCTGTACCGAATCGCGCGATCGGACTGGGACGTATTATAATTAGCATAGCCATTTCGCTTAAGTGAAGGAGGACTATCGAATGCCTCATCCTAGATTTAACCGTGATGAAGTTGCCAGACGTGGGCAAGAACTTTATGAACAAGGACTTTCTGCACGAGTTGAGACGCTGGAAAACGTTGGGAAGCTAATTTCCATCGATATTGAAACGGGAGATTATGAAATTGGCCATGATTTGGTCGAGATCGGATTAAAACTCCAGGCAAAGCATCCAGGTGCAGCTCTGTGGGGTGAACGAATTGGATTTAATGCTGTTTATGCGGTGGGCGGAACCCTAGTTAGGACGGCACCCTAATGTACGGAACGGTTAGCAGACTGCAAGCCCAAGTTAATGTAACAATTTACAGTGCAAATCAATCGGAAGTTGAAATTAAATGTGTCATTGATACTGGATTTGAAGGATTTCTAACGCTTCCTGTTTCGATCGTCGAAACGTTAGAATTACCTTACTTCATGGATATCAAAGCTAATCTTGCTGATGACTCTAATGTCAAAACAGACGTGCATCTAGCAACGATTCTCTGGGCATCTAGCAACGATTCTCTGGAATGGTGTCGATCGAGTGGTTCCCGTTTTGGCCTTGGGTCGTCGTCCACTACTAGGGACTGCTCTGCTACAAGATTTGAATTTGAGCATCGATTTTTATGAGGGCGGAACGGTGGTTTTAGACGATATTTTGTAATGCTGTACGATCGCTCATCCGTTGCGAGAACATGTGCTGTATTCTCTCTCCAACATCAGCTTCGGAATCATGACCGATCGACCAGAATGATGGGTTCCGTAGGGTTTTAGCAAGTTTAGGCAGAATCCCTATCAATCTAGCCGAGTCGATCGGGCGATGTCATTAGAAAGACCCGAAATTTCACGTAATGACTTAAATGGATCGACCTTCTACACCATCTCAAGATTCGATCGGACCCACAGTCTAAATGTTTTCAAGACCTTGCTGCGTCCGATTAGTTGACCCTCAATGATGGCTTCAGAAACCTTTTGAGCGATCGGTAAATTGGGAAATTGCACACTGGTTTCAGTCTCTTGATAGACTCCACGATCGAGCACACTAATCTGCAATGTTCCATTCTCAAACCGCCAAACCTCCGGTACACCCAATTGTCGATAAACCTCCAATCCCGTTTTGGATGTGACATCCACTTCAATCACTAAATCCGGTGGTGGATCAACGGTGAGATCCAAACGGCGTTTCCCAATCATCACCGCAGAATTCTGGATATAAAAACATTGATCGGGTTCAACGCCAACACCGAGATCTTGACGTTTAAACGTCGTTGACCCAAAACACTCATTGTCAATATCAAGTTCTTCAAGAAGAATTTTAACCATATCCCCGATCAATTCTTTATCGACTTCATGTTTAGGTAACGGCATCCGAAGCTCCAACGTTCGATCGAAATACGCAATACGAGAAGCTCGCCTGTCGCCCAACTCCACCACGATCGCCTCAAATTCCGCCCAATCGACATCCCGAAGATGAATTTTTTCGCCTGGATAAACGACCATTTGCCGGAGTTGAAGAGTCACCATAGGGCATTCACTCACAAAAGATAGCCTCATTATAGCGTCAGTCTTTCAACCTCGAATAACCCGTTTCAACGTTCCTGCTGTGTACTTTCGACCCAAAATCCACGATCGAATCGTCCCCTGAGGAATCCGTAGATAGCGAGCTACATCCCGAACGGAGTACGTCGGAATATCTCTAGGATCGCGATTGCCATACAGTGGACTCATGAAATGACTAAAATGGACTCGCAGATCAACGATCGTTATAGGAGAAATGAGATGGTTCTTTTAACGGCTACCTGTAGAAATGGGATAATCCAACTAGATCAACGCTTGCCAGACGATTTAGAAGGAAAGAAAATTCAAGTGATGGTGCAGGAAGTGCTCCCGATCGTCCGTAAGCGGCGTCAAGCAGGTAGTGCGGCAGGTCAGATTTGGATGGCACCGGATTTTGATGCTCCGTTAGATGATTTCCAAGAATACATGTGATGAGAATTTTGATCGATACACATATGTTTCTGTGGTTTGTCAACAATGATTCACAACTGAGTTTAACGGCTAAGACCCTTCTGGAGTCGGATGTTGAGCTATTACTCAGTGTTGCTAGTCTTTGGGAAAATAAGGTCGATCGGTGTTTTTAAAATAGGATCGATCGAACTCCGGCGATCGATAACTAACGCAAAACGCTAGAGACTACGGGTGCTGTGCGATCATTTATGTTATCGACTTTGAATTAAGTCGGGATCTCCTCAAGCTCTTAGGTTTAAGGTTGGCTCCAATCTTGGCATTCTAATCCTGAAATTCGACCGAAGTGATTTTGATTGTGTGTAACCATGATGAGATCATTTGCGATCGCGACACCTGCGATCAGTAAATCAATATCATCAACGGGGTTGCCATCATTACGTAATGTGGCGTAGCAATGCGCAGAGATTGCGGTTGCAGATTGAGTCAGAGGCAAAACAAGATTTTGATCTGCAAAGGCTAAAAATAGGTTAATTTGTCGATCGGCCCCGCGATATCGTAATCCACTTAGGATTTCATAGTAGGTGACGATGCTAATCTGAATTACCTGGTGTTCGGCGATGTAGGTCTCGAATTTGCTAGTAATCGATCGATTGCCTCGAAAAAACATAGATAAGATGTCGGTGTCAATCAGGGCTGGTTTCACAGTTTCTTCTCTCTGAAAAAGCAGCCTTTCGTCGTTGAGTGAAGTCTTCTGTCAGTGCGGCATAGGTCTCATTGGGAAGGTCATTCCAGCACCCTGCAAATTGCATGGTATTTCTAGTTGGGTTGGAAGCAAGTTGGAATGCGTGAACGATTTCATAAAGTTCTGCTAGCCGTTCTTCTGAGAGAAGTTGAATTTCTTCAAGGACTCTAGTTTCTAGATCCGATCGACTCATGAGTTAAAGCTCCCAGTAAGAAGGTTATCATTGCTTCTCTATTGTGGCACAGTGGGGGGAAGCTGCGATCGGTACGCTGCGATCGACAACTAACGCAAAACGCCAGAGACTACGGGTGTGGTGGTGAGCCACTGACGGAAGACCCCCTAACGCCTCCAATTCTGACGCGATCGAAAAATGGGAAGTTAAAGAAATTTCTTCTCACTTCAACATTCTCACTTCTCACTTCTCAAGCGGTAAAAGCAATGTATCTTCGATGTGCTGAAGGACTTGGCGATTTGCATAGCATTCGCTCTTTAAGCAATCTACGAGAAGTCTGTTTGCATCATAGTATTTCTGAAGAAGTTCCTTTTGTGATGCGCTGAATTTCCAGTCATGACCAATATTTCGATGTTCGATCATAACTTGACGCAGTTTATCATCCCAAGATTTACCATTAGATTTATACCATTGTGCAAAACGATCGGAATATTCACGATCATCCGGAAACTGAGATCGAAGGTCTTCTATCCGTTGCATTAATTGAAGATTATCAATTTCGCATTCGAGAGCATGATCGAGAGCGAGATCTATGTCAAATCCCATATCAAAATTGCCATGATTGAGTACATGATTGAGGTCGGTATCGATTTCTATTTCAGACAGATCTTCCGATTCAAAATCAGTGTCAATACAGTAGTAGAGAGAGATGCCAACTCTTCTATCATCGTTGTAGATATATTTTGAGTTGAAGTCAAAATAAAAAGCACGGACGGAGGCAAGTTTGTAAGGCACACCAACTGAAATTGCCTTTGTCTTTACCCAAACCAGAAACTTTTGAAGATCTTCATCACCTGCCAACATCGAATCAATCTTTCGCTTTATCCAACTCAACACATATCCCGCATCATCAGATCGTTCCACCACCAGCAAAAACACCTCCCGCCACCGCTTATCCGCCACATGTTCCATCAATAAACTCAATGCCGCCTCATACTTCACTGGATTAGAAATATCCACAATGCTACGCGCCACAAAATACTCATGAAATGTCAAATGCGAAAATGAATAAATCCCCGTCGCCCGTTCCGTCAGTAACCCATGCTGCGCCACAATATCCCGCAACACCGATCGACTATCCACCAACAGATCCTCATCCGATCGCGCATCCGGCAAATTCTCAATATATTTCCCAATCTCCTGCATCGCCACTCGCTCCTTAAAGAAATACTCTCCCCGCGCAAACGTCGCGATCGCCAACTGTGCCAACAAACTCTCCTTCCGCTTCACCGACAGCTTCCCATAAGCCGACTCCCGCCGAATCCGCCGTTGCCCATCCCACCTACTCAGCAACACATTCAGCCCCCGCTCATACAATTCCGCCCGACTCTTCGGAAACTCCGCCGAATTCTCAAACTCCAAACATAACAACGTCAACAGCAATGGATTCGCTGCCAATTCTTTAACAGGTTTACGATCGCTCAATGCATCCCAAAATAATTGCCCAACAGTCGATCGTCCCTCATCATCCACAGCCTCCGGTTCCCGCACCAAAAACCACCGATTCGCAAACTCCTGAATCTGTTCATCACTAAAATCCGCCACCTCCACTTCCGTAAATTGCTGAAAAATATATTCCCGCGCAGCAATCCGACAAGTAATCACAACATGGTTGTCACTGTAGATCTCTGCAAAGCTCCGAATCTCAGTCAAAACCCGATCGTGATCCGCTTCCAACACCTCATCCAACCCATCCAGTAAAACCAATCCCCGCCCAGCTTCTAGAGCTTGTGTGACAGATGCGATCGGTTCCGAAAACGATCGACCTACAAACTCCAATAATCCCGGTTTCCCCGTCGTCTCTGCCCATTCCTTCAATGTCACAAAGATAGGGACCTGCCCCGCCAAAAACGTCCCACCATTACTAACCGTCGCCAACCGCTTCATAAACGTTGTCTTCCCCGCCCCCGGTCTTCCCAAGATCATCAACTGCTTCACCCGTTCCACCGCCTCCAACCCATCTACCCGCTTCTCCCGCACCTTCCCCAACCCAAACCGATCGAACTCCTCCGGCTCGCAATCCATCAACTCACCCATCTCACGCCTAGTCTTACTCGCCAGCCGCTCCAAAATGTTCACATCCGTATATATCGAACCTAATCCGATCGGAGTCGTCATATCCAACACCCGCATTTCGCCACAGCGCTTCTCGATACTGGCTGATCCTTGCGATCGTAACCGCCCCACCAACGCCTCTAGATCATCCAAAGACGCGATCGGTTCCAAAACTTGGACGACTTCTATCTGCAACAAATGACAAAGTTCTTCGATCGTCTCAACCCGTACACCTTCCCCTCTTAGAATCCGGCTCACTGTGTCCCGACTCGTTTTCAATTCATCCCCTAATTGCTGCTGCGTGTAGTCATTTCGCTT
The DNA here is from genome assembly GCA_043764895.1 of Synechococcales cyanobacterium. GTDB lineage: Bacteria > Cyanobacteriota > Cyanobacteriia > Leptolyngbyales > Leptolyngbyaceae > JAAFJU01. The sequence goes on from JAYUJY010000278.1 coordinate 18,846, forward strand.
GATTGCTTGTTGCAGCACTTTGATTCCGTCTTTGGACAAGCGCCGGGATTGCACGGGCATAATGAACCTCAAGGAAACGATCGATCGATGTCTTAAATCATACAACTCCGACAAGTCATACAGCCGTACGACAACAAGCCTTTGGGACGGTAGGAATTGTCAACCTAACCCAAACAACTTCATGAAAGCCAACCGTCCCAACCGTCCTAAGTTCGCCCAAATCGCCGCACTCACGATCGCCCTTCTCTCTGGCAGTAATTGCCTCTACCTCAGCACCCAACCCAACCTCACCCCCGAACAAACCCACCTCCTCGACACCTCGATCGTCCTCTTCACCAGCAGCAGCAAAACTCTAATCCGTCAGAAGCGTGACAAATAAGGAAAAGTAGGATCGGCTGACGTGTTTTTCATGCGTCAATCAGTCGCCGCCCCATGAGTTCTAAAATTCTATGAATACAATCAATCTCATGCTACCGATCGGCTTTTCTCGTCATACCAACTATTCACGATTTCAATCATCTGTTCCAACTGAGCATTATCTAAAACATTCCACGGATTTTCTGCAACCGATCGTAAACTCTGGCGAGTCGGGGCTTTTAACCATCGATAGTATCCGCGATCGTCTTTCATGGTGAACAACAACTCGCACACGGGAAAAGGATAATCCTTTAGCTGATTCATTTCAGATTGAGAGGACGGTATAGAGCGATCGTGAGGTGTTGAAATCGCGTTATCTTGACCCTTAATTTGAATCCCAAATAGTCTACCTGTGGACACATGACCCGGTGCAATAGTCACTAGTAGCTCAAGACCTGATGGATCCTGCAATCGTTCAACCGATAGATCAGGGTTCCGAGTGAGATGCATCATGGCAAGGTTCTCAGCACGCTTTTCAATGAAATAGTCTAAATCTCGCTTCATAATGAACTCCACTTTGGATCACGAAGGATGGAGTGAAAATCAGGGTAGGTCGGAGCCGCCCAATATGCGGCAACTTCATCCCATAGTAACCCTAAGACCTCTGAATTGAGCGGGTAATTTGTACACAAGCTAGAAATTCCAGGGGTCCATTCACCATTCGCAGAGACGATATATCCTTGCTCATTGGGTTCATCAATTCCAACGATGTAGGTCGGTGCAGGATACGCGGCCAGCCTTTGCATGTCGGTTCTGCTGACCTGTACTTTTAGTCGGTGCTCTTTGACGGTGTAGCCTTCTGAGGTGGACTTCACTTGGACAAAGAAAAACGGAATTAACGCATCATCGTGAAAAAGTTCAATATGAAAGTCGATCGTCCGCTTTTTGTCTCCTAGAAATCGAGGATGATCGAAAAGGTAGCCGCGCATTGGATGAGGACGAGTAATGAGAACTCGAAAAATCGCCTCACCCCGCTCTCCAATGACATCTCTCCTATCCACATTTAACCTAGAAAGCTTCAGAACTACTATACCGTGATAACCCAGAACCGTTGGGGAACCCTCTCTGCAAGAGAATCGTCCTCCATTGCCACAATCTCAGGACACGTCATCGCTTCTCCTCCTGTTTCGCACTTCAGCATCGCAGGAAGAGATCCGATCGCAATCTGAAGATCAGCCGTTACTTTCTCGCCTTTTGAAATCACCTGTGACACTCCCGGAATCGCTGACATCCAATCGGCAATACTCGCATCACATTCCACAATCACGATCGCATCTTTTAATAACGGGCGTAATAACGGCAAAAATCTAGCAAACTTAACGACTGTCGCCACATCGCCTTCCGACCACACCAACAGCGATCGGCCCTTCAATTCTGACCCATCCCATCGGTTGACTTTGCGATGTTGAGGCAATTGCCGAGCGAGATAACTTTGCGCCTCCCACCGCCATTCCGTCTCCTGCCAGCCCCGCGCCCATAGCTCCAGATCCAGCAACACCCGACCCAAATCCCAATGGGCCTCTGCAAACCCCGGAGCCAGCTCGATCGCCCTTTCAAAACACGCCACAGCCCCCTCAAGTGCCCCCGTCGCCTGCCACATCTGCCCGAGCGTCTGCCATGCTGTCGGATTATTCTCCTCGTAGGACACGGCTTGCTGAAGATGGGCGATCGCCAAACTCAATTGCCCCTCGCGTTGCAAAAGTTTGCCCAACTGGTGATGACTCGCCGCCGACTTGCCATCGAGTTTTAAGGCCAGTAGATAATGCACCTTAGCCGTCTCCGGATCGTCCATGGCTAGATACAGCGATCCCAAATTGTGGGCCAGTCTGGGATCGTAAGGAAACAACTCGATCGCTTGCTGGTAGTGGGATAACGCCTGTTCAAAATTCCCCATCGACTGCAACGCATTGCCCAAATTGAGATGCGCATCTCCATCCTTCGGAGCCAGCTTGAGCACCTGCCGAAACACTTTCGCCGCCCCACTCACGTCACCGCCTGCGGCCATCAGCCGTCCGAGGTTGGTGTAGGAAGGCGTATGGCTAGAATTCAGCTCGATCGACTTCTCGTAGGCAGCAGCGGCCACGTCAGGCTCTCCCTGCATTCCCGCGAGGTTTCCCAGGTTGAAAAACGCCTGCGAATATTCTGGGTTCAGCACGATCGCCCGATTCACAAACTTTCGCGCATCATCCAGCTTCCCCAGCTTCTGCCAGACCACCGCGCCATTATTCCACGCCTCAAAATCATTAGGGTCTAGCTCGATCGCCGCCAGGTAGTACACCAACGATTCAGGCCAATTCATCCGCCCAGCGTGAACTGCCCCCAACAATTTTAGCATCCCGACATCATTGCCATTTCGCTCCAGGACCTGCCGTGCAAGCCAGTCTGCGCGATCGAGATCGCCTTGTTTGAGCGCGCTGTAGGCATCATTCGTAGCTTTGAGTGGAGTCAACATAGCAATAGCGGATAGAATTACGGATACCCATGCCCTTAAGTTGCCCCGTTTTGCCCATGTTGCGTTCCCTGAGAATCGAAAATTTTGCACTCATCGATCGCCTACACCTGGATTTCAACTCCGGGCTGAACGTTTTGACGGGGGAAACGGGAGCCGGGAAGTCCATTATTCTAGATGCAATTGATGCATTGCTGGGCGGAAAAACCTCAGGCCGCGCCGTCCGAACCGGAGAAGAACGCGCGTTTCTCGAAGGCAACTTTCGCCTCACCGAGACCCTGAAGGAATGGTGTGGAATTGAAAAAATAGAGATTACCGACGACGAGACCTTAATCTGCATTCGCGAAATTGCCAGTTCAGGAGGTGCCCGTAACAAATCCCGCATCAACGGCACCCCCGTCAATAAACAACAGCTCGAATCCCTCCGCGATCGCCTCGTCGAAATCACCGCCCAAGGCCAAACCGTCCAAATCGGCCAACCGGGCGTCCAACGCGACTGGCTCGATAGTTTTGGCGGTGCAAAATTGCTAAAACAAAAAGAAATCGTCGCAGAGAAGTTTTCGCAGTATCAAGCCGCAGATAAACTATTACAACAACGCCGCCAATCGGAAGCCCAACGCTTACAGCAACTCGATCTGTTTGAATACCAACTCAAAGAACTGAACGCAGCAGGACTCACTGAAGGCGACGAACTCGAACAGCTTGACAACGAGCGAAACCGCCTCAGTCACAGCGTCGAACTCCAGAACCAAAGCTACCAACTCTACCAACTTCTCTATCAAAACGAGACCGGAGAATTTAAAGCCTGCGCCGACCTTCTAGGCCAAGCCGAAACGCTGCTCATCGACATGGCAAGCGTCGATACCAATATCCAACCGATTCTCGATGCCGTCGCCGATGCCCTCGCTCAGGTCGAACAAGCCGGACGCGACATCAACTTCTACGGTGAAGGCATCGAAGCCGACCCAACGCGTCTCCAAGAAGTCCAAGAACGCATCACAGCCCTCAAAGCCATTTGTCGCAAATATGGCCCGAGCCTTGGCGACGCGATCGAAATGCGCGACAATCTCCAAGCCGAACTCGAAATCCTCACAGGCGGCGGTCAATCCCTCGAAGACCTCGAATACATCGCCCAAGAGTGCAAAACTGCCCTCGTCGAAGCCTGCACCACCCTGACCAAACGCCGCCAGCAGTCCGCCGAAAGACTTGAAACCCAACTTGTCAAAGAACTCAAACCGCTCGCCATGGAAAAAGTCCAGTTCCAAGTCGGCATCACCCACATCGCTCCCACGCCCTCAGGGAGCGATCGCATCACCTACCTCATCAGCCCCAATCCAGGCGAACCGCTCCAACCCCTGACAGAAATTGCATCCGGCGGTGAAATGAGCCGCTTCCTTCTCGCTCTCCAATCCTGCTTTTCTCAAGTTGATTCTGCCGGAACTCTTATCTTTGACGAAATCGACGCTGGGGTCTCAGGCCGCGTTGCTGGGGCGATCGCACAGAAACTGTATCAACTTAGCGAACACCATCAAGTCCTCTGCGTCACTCACCAACCGATCGTTGCCGCCATGGCCGACCAACACTACCGCGTAAGTAAAGAAATCATAGATCCCAATGCGAACGGCAAAGCTAGCGGCAAAAAAGCTAAACCCGTCGACGAATCCACTTTGCGAACGGTCGTGCGAATCCATCCGTTAGATTTAGAAGAACGCAAAGTCGAACTTGCTCAGATTGCTAGCGGCGAAGTCGTTACAGGCGAAGCTGAAGGTGCAAAAGTGGCCATAGATTTTGCCGAATCGCTCCTCCAACAAGCGGCCCACATCCGATCGGGCCAAACCCTAGACCTTCCCGAAGCTGAAGAAAAAGCCCGATCGCCCAAAACTACGCGTCAAACGACCCGCCAATCGAAGAAAGTCAAGAGCTAAAGTGATCTCTAGGAAAGAGTTGAAAATAATTTCCTAAAGCAGTTTTAATTAGAGTAAATCAATCGATCGCAAGGGCTGCTGTGGAACAGGTTTCAGAACCCGATCGAGACACATTAGCCTCTGCTGAAGTAGATGGAGCAGACAGTTCTAATGTTCCATTGTTATTCCGTTTTAAAGCAGTTGCTTCTACAATAGTGCTGCGGGGTTGTTCAGCTCTAGCAGCCTCTTCAGTCATTTTATAGTCCATTGTTTGAGACTGTTGGGAAGACTGCCGGACATCGTGCCACGATCGATCGGTTCGAGGTAATTTAAAGGCTGGGCTAGTAGGCATTCCACCGCGTCCTGTAATAACAAAACGGCTGCCCTGAGTTGCACTGCAATTCTGAGAAATTTGCTGTCCGCTAAGGCTCGTTGGAAGTTCGACGGTTCCACTAATGGGGGTTAGATCTAGGCTATTAATCTCTACCGTCCCATTAAATAAAACGCCCAAGTCTGAAGTCGCAGTAATGTCATCTTTAGTGCCATTCTACCATAATCGACAGAATCCAGCGTCACTTCATATTAAAGCCATGACCGATTTTTTAACTCAACTCAACAGCCTTCCTCGTCTCTTCGGACTATCGCTGGCCCAATCGTTAGCTATAGCGGGCGGGGTCCATATCGTGGCGGGCCTAAGTGCGGCGGTCGTAGCGATTCGGAAGGGCAAAGACTGGAAATGGTGGATCCCGATCGGCCTTATTGCAGGAACTCCGGCCTTGATTGCGGCGATGAAGCTTGAGCCTGAACCGAATTAGAGTAGATTTGAGAGATGGGCTTGAATTACAGCGATCGTAACGCCTGAATTTCAACAATGGATAATCCAGTCGTTGCAGAAATCGTCGAATTGTCAAGCAGATCCAAGAGTTTCTGTGTGATTTCAATTTTCGCGTCTTTCTGTCCCTGGGTCATGCCATCTTCCGTCGCTTTGATCACGATTCCTAGTTGGTCTTGGATATACATGCCTTGCTTCTCAATTTCCTCTAATTCTTCCCGAGTCAGGTTAGATTGCTGGGCGATTTCAAAGGCTTGTTGAATTTCAGGAATAGTCTCCATCTCACGAGGTATTACTGAAAGGTCAGGCGCATTTTTTAGGAAAAACAACCATTGATCCGATAGGGTTTCAATCTCAGCCAGCGATCGGGTAAATTTGGGAAGTTCGACAAACACCAGCTCAAGATCGCCAATCGGATAATCAATCAGTTCATTGCGTTCCTTTAAGACAAACCGAGAAATCACTCCACTAAAGGTTGGAAACATCTCAAAATCTGTGATCGTTACTGCAATCACTGCATTGAGCGTCAGATATTTTTGCCCTGAATCAAGCTGTATGGCATAGGCTTTGGCCGCATTATACAAAACGCGCTTTTCAAACCCAGCAACGTTCAGAACTTGCATTTCAATAATGATCGTCTCGCCTGTCTTTAAATGTGCTCTAACGTCTAGATAGGTTGCCTTGATTCCAACAATTTTAGGCGCTTGATAGGGGTCTAGAATTTCTAAATCTCTGACGATCGGTTCTCCATTGTAAAGAATACCATTCAAAAAACTCATCAAAATGCCATGACTTTGGTCCGATCCAAATATCTTTTTAAAGGCAAAGTCAGTTTTAGGATTGATGAAGCGCATGAGCCGTCCTCGGAATGATTCATCCTAAATTTAAACCTAATATGAGGTTTCTAGGGTATTTTGGATAGAGGTTTTGGGTTGTGGAGTGAGTTATGAGGTTGCAGTGGGCTTTACGGGTTGTAAGTGCTATCACGCTAGGCGGCTTGATCAGTTTGCCTGTAAGGGCGCAGCAGGTGATTGAGCTGGAGTTGGCCTCTGTGAACCCTAGTTTTAGTCAAGTGCTGACTGTGGCCGAATTGACGGATGTAAAGCCCACCGACTGGGCCTATCAGGCGGTTCAGTCTATTGTCGATCGCTATGGCTTTATGCAGGGCGAGAAGGGTCAATTTCGAGGGAATGTGCCCCTGACGCGGTATGAGTTTGCAGCGGCGATCGCGGAGGTGATGGAGTCCATTGCGCCCATCGCGTCGGAAGATGACTTGAAAACCCTAAGGCAGCTCCAAGATGTGTATGGCTCGGCGCTGAACCAAGTGCGATCGAGGTTGACGGGTTTAGAAGCGCGCGAAACAACGTTGTCGGGATCACAGTTCTCAACGACAACCAAATTTAGCGGACGGAGCGACCAGGTAATTACAGACGGGAGCGCTGATGGCAAAATGTCGGTGGTGTCGCGGGTGCGGTTGAACCTGGATACGAGTTTTTCGGGGCGTGATTTGCTGGTGACGCAGTTGGAGGCGGGGAACGCGGGACTCGATGCGATCGGCCTCAGTCAGCAACGCCAAGGCGATCGGTTGTCAAGAGCGGGGACTATCGCCAATGGTGGCGGACTGGATGCCGTCAGCGTAGATCCGTCGGTTCGCATTCGGAAGCTGTACTATACCTTTCCAGTCTCAAAAACCGTTCAACTCACCATTGGCAGCGCGATTCCGCCCAGTGACTTCATCGATCGCAACACCTTTGCCAACAATTCGGGGCAAAACTTCGCGTCTAGTTTTTTCATGAATAATCCACTGATTGTCCAAAATCCCGTTGAGCGATCGAGTGGCGCAGGTGTGGTCGCACAGTGGGTTGCTTCCAAGGCTGTGACCGTGCGAGGTCTGCTGTCTGGGGCGGGGGGCAATGACCCAAAGGTGGGCCTGTTCCGCGATCCGTATCAAATCACCTTAGAGGGCGAGTACCGTATTCCGCAGCGATCGATCGTGGTGCGGGGTCAATACACGAATGCCAATGTCGCAGGCGGCTCGGTGAATGCGATCGGCCTAAATGGCGAGTGGATGATTTCCCGGCAAGCGGGAGCCTTTGGTCGGGTTGGCCTTGCGAATTATTCCGGCGTGCGGCCTAGAAATAATGCCGAATTGAATGGAACGCCGCTAACGTGGTCCGTGGGGGGGATTTTGCGAAATTTTGTGATTCCTGGGTCGAAGGCGGGATTTGCAATGGGTCAGCCGTTTGTGGGGGTTCTTGGCAATGCGACCCAGACCAATGCTGAAGCTTACTTTGGCCTTTTAATTAACGATCGGATTAATTTCAGCCCATCGGTGTTGTTTGTCATGAATCCAGATAACCAACGTGCGCCCTCTATTTTGCAATGGGCCTTGCGGATGACCTTCGATTTTTGAGATATCCCCAATTGTTGGCACTTTAAGCTGTGAATTGAGCGCTCAAGACCGTTTTATTCGCTCCTCTCAGTGGATTGTTTTGCCCCTCACGAATTCCGAGTCGTGTCGGTGTGGACAGATAAGGGGTCACTCCTAATCTTTACTTCCCAATGACTTCTTCTAATACGATCGGTTGGTTGGGTTTACGCCAGTTAATTTCTGGCATGGTGTCGAAAGCATTATGAAGACACTTTTCCCAGGTTTTACGGATTTGGATTAAGTAGGGATCGCCCAGTTGAAGCTGGAGAGAGTTTTGGATTTTTAGGCTGTTGGTCGCGTACATGACGAGGTTGATGGGCGGTCCGACGGAGATGTTGGACTTCATGGTGGAATCTATGGAAAGCAGGGCTGATTTGGCGGCGTCTTCAATGCTCGTGTCGTAGGTGAGCAGCCGATCGAGAATGGGTTTGCCATATTTTGCTTCGCCGATTTGTAAAAAGGGCGTTTCTTTCGCCGCTTGGATGAAGTTGCCTTGGCTATAGATTAGGTACAGCTCAGGGTCTTCGCCTTTAATTTGTCCGCCCAGAATAATATTGCAGGTGGAATCAATGCCATCTTTCTGAAGCCAGGGCCTGTCAAGATCTTGAATGGTGCGCATCTTGTCACCGACGTAGCGAGCGACGGCGTAAAGGTCCGGAAGCGTATGGAGGGTGGTGTCGGCCTGCGCTTTGATGTCGCGCTTCAGCAGTTTGATGATGGATTGTGTAATGGACAAGTTGCCGGAACTACACAGGAGAATGACGCGATCGCCTTCGATGGAGAAATCATGGAGCTTTTGGTGACTGGAAATATAGTCCACTCCGGCATTGGTACGGGAGTCCGCTGCCATGACGATTCCTGATTGAGTGAGGATGCCTAGGCAATAGGTCATTAGATTGAGGTCGATCGGGTAAGGAACAGCTTGACAGGTTTTAATTTACCAGACTTTTACCGTGTGCTAAAGAGAATAGATTTAAACCCCTTGAAATCGATATAAAAAGAGACAGATCGGTGAGGGATCGGTCTCGATCGGTTAGCTATGCCGTCAACACTACAAACGGCTCAAAGAAAATGATCTAAAATCATTCACTCAGTCCTAATTGTCTGCGGCTTAATTAATCCAGCTATTTAACTCATCCTCGTTAGGTTTGGGGCACGGCAAGCCATGCCCCTACAGATCCGGGTTTCAGAGACTGTAGGGGCATGGCCATGCCGTGCCCTAAACCTAACGGGTTTTAAAACAGGTCTTATTTGCGCCGCGCAGCACTAGCGCTCAAAACTATTGCACTCGAACGATTCGTGCTCTAGCCGGAACGCCCTCTTTGTCAATGATGAACAGCATGTAGTAGCCAGGGGGCGCGATTCTGGAGTTGTTGGGGGAGGTGATGCTTAGTTTGTTTCCGGCGGTCTGGGTGTAGCTCACCGGGATGTACTGCTGATCCATGTTGACCCCGTGAGTGACGCCTCCAAAACGGACCATGGCGGCTTTGCGGATGTCGGCAGCGTTGCCACTGGTAACCGTGAAGCTCTGATTGTACCCGACGGCTCCAGGGACGTTGGTGAGCTGTGGTCGGCTAGCGGCCCAGCCGGAACCGTCTTTTTTAAACAGGTACGGGGGAGAATACACTTCGGCGTTTTTCTGGAGGTAGTTCAACGTCGTGCAGTCTCCACAAATCCCGCCGCCTGCGGAGAGAACTCGTCCATCAGGGAGGAGGAGGGCCGTGGAATGGTACTGCCGAGACACTTGCATACTAGCCATGGTTGTCCACTGTCCCGTGCCGGGGTTCCATCGTTCGGCTTCATAGACTCCGTTATTGATGTCTACTAAGCCGCTATTGCTTTTTTGGATGCCGCCTGTGGCGAGGACGGTGCCGTCGGCGAGAACGGTGAGGTTGTGCTGACGACGCTGGAAGGCCATGGGGCTGGTATTCTGGGCGGTAGATGTGTTTAGATCCACGAGTCCGGCGGTGTTGTCGAAATAACTGCCGCCTGCAACGATCGCTTTACCCACGTCGTACATCGCATAGCTGCCATAGTCGCGGTAGGTGCTGTCGGCTCGGTTGATGAAGGGTTCCCAGGATCCGGATCCGGCGGGGTTGAGAAGGTTGAGGTTGGGGCTAGGTCCGAGGGTGGCGACTTTTCCGTTGGGGGCTTGCTTGAGCCAGTTGTAGTTGCGCTCGAAGGCAATTTCCAAGTCAGCTCCGGTGAGCGATCGCATGACGCCATTGGTGCCCCGAACTTCTGGGAGGTTTGTGCCGCCGCCCGAAATCAAGGCTTCACCATTGCTCATCATGGTGAGGGTCGGGTACCAGCGGGCGCGGGCCATATCGTTCCCTACGGCCCAGGTACGATTGCTGAAGGCGAAGGTGTGGGTTTTGTTGATGCCGTCGAGGTTGTCGTTGAGGTTGCCGCCTGCGACAAAGATGCGCCCGTCGGGAAGGACAATGTGGCCACTACAAAAAATGTTGGACCCTAGCTTTTCATCGGCATTGGTGTGGGTTCGGGTGATGGGATTCCAAATGGTGGCGCGGGTGGACGTGTGAATCGGGTAGGATTCTGCCGCGTTATCCCCTACGGAGTCGAAGGCTAGGACATTACCGTCGGGCATGAGCGTGGCATGGATGGCGACTACAGGCCAGTCTGTTTTACCGCCCCAGCGTCCGATGAGGTGCTCAGTGCGGTTGTTGGCTACTGCGATTCCACTAGCACGGGCGGCGTCAAGGGCGGGCGAGTTTCCCTTGGCATCAAAGCGAGTATCAACAGGTTCACCTTGGGCATCTAGGGGCTGACGAGCGGCTGGACCATCGAAGCGCTCGTCAAACTTACGCCAGCCCAGGCCCTCGCGCTTGACTTTTTCGTAGAGGATACGCTCTTCCTCAGACTTGATTCTGACCCAATCTTGCTTCTGGTGGGTCGGTCCACTTCGTCCTGATTCTCGGGTGGTTCTGCCATCGGGTTTGGCCCCGACACCGCCGAGGTTTCTTCCACTGGTGGCGCTAGAGGCAAGGACATTGTTTCGGGTGTCGTCAGCGCTGTGAGCTTGTACAACTGTGATAGTGGTCGCTAGGAAGATGAGGATGCCTAGCAAGAGAGAGTAACTGTGACGAGGCTTTGAAGGGGGGGATTAAGTTGTGCATAGATCTGATAAGTACCCGGCTTGATGAAGGAGGTTCGTAAATGAATAAGTCGTTTAATAAGTAACCACGATCGAAATTTCATCACCCTAAAGTGACCACAAGCGCTATAACCCAAGACAGATCAATCTGCACTTTGATAGATCAATAGCTCACGCTATATCCGGTTTGAAACAGATGATGGATTAGCTTCTAAAATTTAGACAATACGGTATGGTTCAGCCGATATCCGAAGCCATACACGGTTTCAATTAAGTTTTCAATGCCTACTTGCTTAAGCTTGACGCGCAGCGATCGAATGTGCGTTTTTACGGTTTCCGAACTAGGCTGTTCAAGATTGGATGACCACAGATGATCAATAATACTCCGGGCACTGAACGTCTGATGAGGCGAGTTTAAAAAAAGCCTTAAAATTTGGTATTCTTTAGCTGTGAAGGGAATAACCTGATCTCTGTAGATTATCTTTTGGTGGCAACAGTCCACCCAAAAGTCACCCCAGCGACTCTCAATTGGGTATTTTTTACCCTTGCGACGTAGTAATGCCCGAACATGAGCGATCAACATTTCGGAATCCACCGATCGCATTAAGCAGGCATCTACTCCAGCATTTAGCGCTGCAATCTCGATTTGCGCATTCAACACTTCAACGAGCAACAATAACAATGTAGGATTTTGACTTGATTGCAGCTTCTTAGCGTATTTCAAGATATCAAAATTAGGCAAATTTCCATCAATAATGATCAAATCATAGGGGAAAAGACTTAAATAATGATCTAGAATTATCTGAGTTTCAACCGTGTCTGCAACAGAATTATAGGCTGAGGCAAGCAATCCTATCCGATCGCTTAGTACCCAATCACAAGACAAAACTATAATTTTCATTTCGTTAATTTCCGTCATCACCTGTTGATGATTACTTTGAAAAGGTGTGTATTAAAGTGCAAATGTCACTATTTTCTAACCATAGCGTATCACGGTCTTTTCCTGGAAAATATTAGCTACGCAGTTCAAATAATGCATCATTACAATGATAAATTTGCATAAGTCGATCGGACGATGAAGTCAAAAAGATGTTAAGTATTTTATCGAGTTCTCCACGATCTCTCAGTATTCTTTGTAGTAAGCATGTGTATTTAGCCTGAGACGAAAATGTATGCTAATCGACATACCATGCTTTTTCTTCCTGTTTTCTCCCTGTTTTAGCCAAATCAACGATCGTCAAGCCAACGTGTGACATCTCATTTTTCTTTCGAGAATTTCAATCCATTAGAAATAGTCAAAATCATGAATAATTTCTGACTTATCTCCAGTTTTTGGCAATTTTTGGCAGCTATTTTTAGCGTTAATAGCGGTATTTCAATCGGCCTAACGAACTTGTCCGCCTCAGCCACAGACCTTGCAACAATCACCTAGTCTGCCGTGGATCCCGAACCACCTCAGCGGGACCGCAACCCCTATGACAAATTGGCAAGGAAAGCCCCATAGCCCCCAATTCTGGGGGGATATAAGTTTCCGAAGCCCCCAGAATTGGGAGGCTAGTGGGCCTTCTTCGTCAGGGTATTTTATTTTCACGTAGATCCCTAGCAGAGGTCTCTTTACAAGAAATTAACTTTTAAAGGTGACAATTGGAAACATCAAGACACAAAAACGCTTGATTGAGCGACCTGGATCACTTGGATACGGATTGGTCTAACCTTTAGCCCTTAGCCTTGTAGCTCTATATGAAATCTCCCCTACGCAGCGCGCCCGATCTTGTATTTGGCATTTATTTTTGGAAGAAATCTTCAGCTCTAGAGACGCTTAAATCTAACCACTTATGGTTTGAGCTTCAGGCGAATAACGAAGTAGAGAATCGATTCTGGATTAATGATGTCGAATACCCAAATATTCTGCTCATTGAAGTCTTGATTGACCGATCGGTCGAGTTGACTCAGGCTTATTTAGGCTACTGGCGATCGTTTAACTGTCCGATTATTTGGATCATTAATGATGAAATTTCTCACCAATCCCTCAGTCATTCTATTTATAGTCAACTGCTCAAGGATATTTCACCTGCGGGAGAGTGTATTCTAAATCACAGTTTCATTTCAGATTATTCAGTCACTGCGATCGCAAGGAATCTTCTCAGTCGTTCACACTTGCAATCTCAGGAAACTACATTTAGCGATACGACCGCTGACTATGGTGCCGCTAAGTATGGTGCCGCTAACTATGGTGCCGCTGACTTCGTTCATCTTCAGTGCCGCCATGATGGTCACGATCGGTGTGCCGCATAGATAGGATTAGATGGCATAGACAATTTTAAATAATTTAAAAATCCGTTTCAAATTTTATTTGTTTATCCTTAGGAAGTCAGCAGAATGCCCCATGCGAATTTTGATTGTCGAAGATGATCGCTTTCAGGCCGCTCAGTTCTCGCATCTCCTTTCCCAAAAAAAGTATCTCGTTGATGTTGCAGAAGATCGTCTGAATGGCTTGCAAATGCTCCAGGCGATTGAGTATGACTTAATGATTTTGGATGTTGGGCAAACCGGAGTGGATGGACATTTATTCTGCCATCAGCTTCGCGATCGAGGACTGTCGGTTCCGGTACTGATTATGGCTGATTTTGACCTTCGAGAAGCTGCTATTGAACATTTGGAAGCGGGTGCAGACGATTACCTGTTGAAGCCTATTCATCTTCCCGAACTCTACGCTCGAATTCAGTCATTAATTCGACGCGGAAAGGGTCAATTTACAGCATCGATTTTGCAAGTGGGCGATCTCTGCATCAATCCCCACTCCTTTAAAGTCACTTATCTGGGCACACCGCTACTCCTCCGACCTAAAGAGTTTTTGATTTTAGAGCTGTTTGTGCGGCATCCCCAGCGGTTATTCAGTCGGCCCGCCCTGTTGGAACAACTGTGGCAACAGGGGCGAGACTTGCCCGATGAACTCACCGTCAAGTCTCACATCAAAAGCTTGCGCCAAAAACTCAAAGAGATCGACATGGATGACCTGATCGAGACCGTCTATAGCGTCGGCTATCGAATGAATACCCACTATGTCAAAATGGCAAAGAAATCAGCGTAGCAATCAAACGTACAGTCATGCTGATGAGATTGGCTATCCGATGACCTCCGGTCGGTCGTAGACCATTGATGCGGTCCTAGGGTCTGCGATCGCATCTTCGTTAGATCCAGATTCGTTAAGCTTTCTAAATTGTAAGCCGGGTTAGCTTTACGCTGGATGGTCAGCTCCCGTTCCGGGGTGATTGATTCCCCAAATTCATGCACAATAAAGGACAGATATTTTAGAAAAATTAGGGTTTCAAAATTATGCCATTTACTTTAAATCAAGATGCTCTGATGCATTTGCGCGATAACCTTGACGGATTAGGCTATGCCATGGGACCGCGCGGATTATTTGGACTGGGGAATGATAGCAGCGTCTTCGACGTCGTAGCGGTCGGAAATTCTAACAGCGCCTTGCCTCTACGTAAAAGTACGACCGTCGATGCCTACACCCGAGCGGCAGTGTTTCAATTTCAGCGCGATCGCACGCTTCCCGCCAACGGTGACATCGGTGAAGACCTGTACAACCGGGTCGATGGTATGGTCAAAGATTTGCAGAATAATCTAAAAATTGTGCTGTTGGCCGAGAATGGCGTCGATCGACAGGTTTTGGGCGAACTTGACAACTCTAGCGCTGTGCCGTCGGACAAAAAATTTCGGATCAGTGGCTACTACGGGAATCAAACGTTTCGGTTCGTTAAAGAATATCAGCGACTGAGAAAGCTGCCCATCACCGGAATCGCCACGATCGCCGTCGCCCGTCAAATCTCTGACGAAGCCCGCCGCCTCACGAATCCCACCCCAAAAACCGCAGAAACTCCTGCCACAACCGATGCCACCGCCCGGTTAACGAAGCTCAGTCAAATCAAACAACGCTATCAACGCGGCGAAATTCTCTCGGATGATTTTGTTCGTGAAATGATACAAAATATTCCCTAAGGCTGTGGACATAAGCAAGATCGGTATCGAAATCAATCAAAACGATCGGTGCATTGCTTTATTCTTCGTTGGGTTTGGGGCACGGCGAGCCATGCCCCTACAATTTCTGGAACCCGGATCTGTAGGGGCATGGCCATGCCGTGCCCCAAACCCAACGAAGAGGACTTGAATGGCTAGATTGTTTACGCCGCCGAAGATTAAGGCGGTCCAAGACAGTCCCAAATCATAAGTTTCAGCCCTAGCATGTTGTGACTTGTAATCCTTGCGCTACCCTGTAAGCAGACCTCACCACCCAAATCTATGACGCGCTTACAGGGCAACTGGATCTTAAGTGAAGCGATCGACGCAGGCGTTCTTGAGGTGCGCTTTTTTCTGTGGGGAGAAGTATGGCGGCGAACGTCCATTGAAGAGAACCCATCGATCGCAGTATTGCCGCATCCCTATTGCATGAGCGCTCATGACCTAAAGTTCTGGCTCGCTCAACTCAATCCAAAGCTCACCATCGCGCCCGATCGCTGTGAAGTCGCATTGCCTACCTGCAATAGATTGCCCATTATTTCAGATCAGGAAATTCCCGATCGCAGCACAGACGAAAACGCAGTCTATCTTCAACCCTGGCGAGTGGAGGGCGTCTCGTTAAGCGCAATGGATGCCTATGGTTGGCTATCAAGGTTGCCGTTGCACAAGGCGAATGATGACGAATCCCAAGAATGGATGAGTCAGAGTGTTATGTTTTGGGTCCATGTGGTGCGGTGGACGATGAGCTTGTTGGTGCGGGGGAAGTATTTGCCCGAGATCACGAGTCAGGGCGATCGCGCGCAAGCTCAATGGCAGGCATTGCTAGACAGCACGACGGATCAAAATCATCTCCAGCATTTCGTGCAGTATTTCCCGAGTGATGGTCGGTTTTATTCCACAGCAATCGATCGATCGCCCCAAATCGATCTCACGACCCATCCCGAAACTTTAGTGCGAACCGTTGTGAATCATGTGATCGACAGCGTAGTCCGATCGCAGCTTTCGACTAACCCCAAAGAACTGGCCATTCACGACGCCCTTGCGGGTAAAAGTGCCATCACCCAAAAAAGGATTTCAGCGCCCCTCGGTCCGATCGCTCACTGGTTGTTTGAACCCTTCGCAACGCTTCCCAAATCTCAGGTCCAAACGCTGCAAACCCAGCTCAAATCCTGGTACGCACCGCTTCAAAGTAATCCCGCTAATTTTCGAGTCGCCCTTAAGCTAGAACCGCCTCAGTATGGATCGCGTGAATGGCAGATTGAGTACGGGATGCAGGTGATTGGAAAGGCCGATCGATGGTTAAGTGCGCAGGTGATTTGGAATCATCCCGTCAGACAACTGGAATTTGCCGGGAGAATGCTACGGGATCCACAAGAGACATTGCTATCGGGATTGGGAACCGCATCGAAAATATTCCCGCCACTGGAATCAAGTTTGAAAACATCAAAGCCAACGCAAGGGCGCATCGATCCAACTCAAGCCTACGAATTGATTCGGTACACGGGGTTGCAGCTCCAAGAACATGGCATTGGCGTGATTCTTCCCGATGGCTTGGCAAACCGGGCGGGGGGAACGGCAAAGTTTGGAATCAAGCTCGCAGCGGATATGCCGAAGCTTAAAGGGACAGAGCGGCTAGGGTTGCAGGGAATGCTGAACTTCAAATGGGAACTGGCGATCGGCAAACATACCCTGACGAAAGCAGAATTCGATCGATTGGTGGCGATGAATATGCCGATCGTGGAAATCAACGGTGAATGGGTGGAACTGAGACCTGCGGATGTCCGAGCGGCGCAGGCATTTTTTGAAAACCGGAAAGCCAATCCAACGTTGACGCTGGAAGACATTATGCGCATCGCGTCGGGGGAAGGGAAGATCATTGAAAAGCTGGCGGTCGTTGACTTTGAAGCGACTGGAGTATTGCAAGAACTGATTACAACGCTGCAAGACAATCAGGCGGTAACGTCGATCGATCATCCTACAGACTTCCAGGGTCAACTGCGTCCCTATCAAGGTCGAGGCGTAGGCTGGCTGGCGTTCTTGGAACAGTGGGGATTGGGCGCGTGTCTGGCGGATGACATGGGACTCGGTAAAACCCTGCAATTTTTAGGATTTCTATTGCATTTGAAAGCGCAGAAGAATCTCCAACAGCCCGTGCTATTGATTTGCCCCACGTCGGTGATTGGAAATTGGGAACGGGAAGCGAAAAAGTTTGCACCGAGTTTGCGGGTTTTGCTTCATCACGGAAGCGATCGATCGACGGGTGACGCTTTGGTTAGATCCGTCAAAAATTATGACTTAGTGATTACAAGCTATGCACTAGTATATCGAGATCTCACAACGCTGAAGAAAATCGCGTGGCGTGGCATTTCACTAGACGAAGCGCAAAATATTAAGAACGCTGAATCCAAGCAGTCAAAGGCTGTTCGAGAGTTACCGGGCAAATTTAAAGTGGCGCTAACCGGAACCCCCGTCGAAAACCGACTGACGGAACTGTGGTCAATTATGGAATTTCTAAATCCTGGATACTTAGGCTCCAAGCAGTTTTTCCAGCGACGGTTTGCCATTCCGATCGAAAAGTACGGCGATTCTATGTCGTTGCAAACCCTGCGCGGTCTAGTCCAGCCGTTTATCTTGCGTCGTCTCAAAACCGATCGATCGATCATTCAAGATCTGCCGGACAAACAGGAAATGACCGTATTTTGCAACCTGACGCCGGAGCAGGCGGTACTGTATCAGACCACGGTGGATCATTCCCTCGCCGCGATCGATTCAGCCGATGGCATTCAAAGGCGGGGCATGATTTTGGCTCTGCTGACGCGGTTAAAACAAATCTGTAATCATCCCGGACTCGTCCAAGCGCCTTTGCCATCGGTCTCAGAACTCCCTAAAGCGTCCAGTAAATTGCAGCGATTGATTGAAATGCTGGAGGTGATTACGGGACAGGGCGATCGGGTGTTGATTTTTACGCAATTTGCAGAATGGGGAAAGCAGCTTTTGAAGGTGTTGCCTCATGCGTTGAATGAAGAGGCGTTGTTCTTGTATGGCAGTACGCCGAGGCCAAAACGCGAAGAAATGATCGATCGATTCCAAAACGATCCGAGCGCCCCGAAGATTTTGATTTTGTCCCTTAAAGCGGGCGGAGTCGGACTGAATCTAACCCGTGCCAACCATGTCTTTCACTTCGATCGATGGTGGAATCCGGCGGTCGAAAATCAAGCCACCGATCGCGCGTTCCGCATCGGTCAAACCCGCAATGTTCAAGTGCATAAATTCATCTGCATCGGGACCTTAGAAGAACGCATCCACGACCTGATTGAAAGCAAACGCGCCCTAGCCGAGCAGGTCGTCGGAGCCGGGGAAAACTGGGTCACTGAGTTAGATACTGACCAATTACGGCAGTTATTAGTGCTCGATCGAAGTTCTGTCATTACGGAGTAACTGTTATGCCCACCCGATCGTACCGAGATGATACCCCGCCCACCGACCCCTACCTCTCCGGGTCCTACCAAGAGGCTCCCGCCCGCGAATGGTGGGCACAGCGTTGGATTGACGTCCTCGAATCCTTTGGCTTTCAGCAGCGAATGGCGCGGGCTAGACTCTATGCCCAAGCTGGAAACGTGCTGAGTCTAGACTTTCAGGCCGCACGAGTCGTCGCTGTAGTTCAAGGATCGGTGCCAGAACCCTATCAAGTCCGGTTTCAACTAGAACCATTTAGTGACGAGCAATGGAGCTACGTGGTGGAGTCTATGGCAGAACAAGCTATCTTTAGCGCCAAACTGCTATCTGGGGAAATGCCGCAGGATATTGAAGCGGTCTTTACTCAAAACGGGCTGAGTCTGTTCCCGTTCAATCAATTTGATATCCACAGTACCTGCGATTGCCCCGACCCCGTGAATCCCTGCAAACACATTGGCGCGGTCTACTATCTTCTAGGCGATCGCTTTGGCGAGGATCCATTCGTGCTCTTCCAACTGCGAGGCCGAACTAAAGCAGAGATTATTGAAGCGCTGCGAGAACGACGACGATCGATCGGCGAACAGGACCAAAATCCTGAACCGCTGCCAGAACCCGAACCCAAAATACCCAGCTTCCACTTTGATCCAAAAACATTTTGGACCTACCGCGAACCGATCGACCCGTCGCTCATTTTCCTCGTCCCAGCAGGCGGAGAGTCGGTGGTCGATCTGATTGGCAACCCACCCGCAGACCTAGCAGACGCTCAAGGCACTACACAATGGATTGAGAGTTGGCGCGATCGGCTCGCTCAAGTGACGCAACAAATCATGACGCAAACGAATGAAGCGAACGAATGACCCCCTCAAGGCGTAAACTGAACGTTGGCATTTTTATATAGATGAGACCCGAGTTCACCCGTGCGAAAGATTATTCTTGCTGGAAACTGGAAAATGTTCAAAACCCGAGCCGAAACACTGGCGTTCGTGCAGGGGTTTAAACCGTTGGTGGATGACACCCCAAACGATCGGGAAATTGTCCTGTGCGTCCCATTCACCGACCTGAGCACCCTGTCCAAAACCCTCCATGGGAGCTGCATCCAAGTTGGCGCACAAAACGTCCATTGGGAAGAGAGCGGCGCATTCACGGGTGAAATCTCAGCGACCATGTTGACCGAAATTGGTGTTCGCTACGTTGTCATCGGCCACAGCGAACGTCGGCAGCTATTTGGCGAAACCAACGAAACCGTCAATTTCCGTCTCCGAGCTGCCCAGAAAGCGGGGTTGACGCCTATCCTTTGCGTCGGCGAAACGAAGCAACAACGCGATGCCGGAATCACGGAAGATGTCATTTTTGAGCAGCTTTCCAAAGGCTTAGCAGGCGTCGACCAATCCAATCTCGTCATCGCCTACGAACCCATTTGGGCGATCGGAACGGGCGATACCTGCGCCTCATCGGATGCGAACAAAGTCTGCGGGGCCATTCGCAGCAAGCTTCACAACAAAGACGTCTCCATCCAGTACGGCGGCTCAGTCAAACCCGACAACATTGACGAAATCATGGCTCAGCCAGAAATCGATGGTGCTCTAGTCGGCGGCGCAAGTCTAGAACCCGCCAGTTTCGCTAGAATTGTGAACTATAAGTAAAGTGATTTCGGAATCGTCACTAGTCGGCTACGCCTTAAATAATCTAGCTATTCAAGTCCACCTCATTGGGTTTGGGGCACGGCGAGCCATGCCCCTACAGATCCGGGTTTAAGAGTTGTAGGGGCATGGCCATGCCGTGCCCCAAACCCAACGAATTTTGAGACGGGTCTTATTTATGCCGCGCAGTACTAGCTCCTAATCCTGTTTCACCCACATCGCCAAACCGCCACCCCGACCCCGCGCAGCAATAAAGCTCTCGTTCACCTGAAAGAATGCAAAAAATGGCAGCTTTGCGATCGCAATTTCGCCAAACACCAATCCTTCGCGTGGACCCGGAAATTTGCCGTTATAAATCGTCTGGCCCAGAATTTTCACCTCTAGCCGCGTGAAATCGAAGGGCAGAATATTCTTCGCAGCTTCATATCTCGCAGGTCCTGTTAGCAATAATGTAATCAGTCCAACGTTCACTTTATTCGTGACGGCGATCGGAGTCTCTTCACTGGGCGCAAAGGCGATCGTCGCTGGGAGCAACTTCGGTAGATAAAACCCACGCAGCCGTTTATCCCCCAGTTTCACCTTCCCCGACGACACAAAATACAGCCGCCAAGTCCCGTAAATCGAGTCTTGAAGAAACTGAATCCGATCGTCTTTTGTGGCCTTTTCAGCCGTTAACAATGCCTCAACAACCATTGCCGCATTGGGGCGATCGGCAGGTGCGATCGCCTGATTTAGAACCGATCGAAAATCGACATTCACCATTCCAAACTCTCAATGGGTCTTAAGATCTTAAAGCTGGCCAAATCCCTTTTTCTTCTTCTCTTTTTTCGCCTTCTTCTGAGGCTGCCCCCCCATCCCTGGACGAGGCGCACCGCCCCCACCGAAGGGATTCATCCCTGGTAATCCACCTGTCATCCCTGGCATTCCCATTCCTGGAAATCCGCCCCCGCCGCCCATTCCAGGGAAGCCCCCCATCTGGCCACTGGTCATCTGCTGCATGAAGGTCCGCATCCGTTGGAAGTTAGAGACGAGTTCAGTTACATCTTTTTCTGTGTGACCCGAGCCTTTCGCAATGCGCTTACGACGACCGGGAGAGTTTGCGAGCAAATCAGGATCTTGCCGTTCTACAAGGGTCATGGAACCAATCATGGCTTCGGCACGCTTCAACTGGATTTCACCTTGCTTAAGCTGGTCGTCGTTGACCATTTTGTTCATCCCCGGAATCAGCTTCATCATGCCGCCGAGCGAACCCATGTTTTTTAGCATTCGAGTCTGCTTCAAGAAGTCGGTGAAGTCAAACCGCGCTTCGAGCATCTTGGTTTTGAGCTGTTCCGCCTCTTCGAGATTGATTTCGTCGCGCGCCTTTTCCACCAGCGTCAACACATCCCCCATCCCGAGAATCCGCGATGCCATTCGATCGGGATAAAACGGCTGCAATGCCTCAACTTTTTCCCCAACGCCAATGAACTTGATCGGCTGACCCGAAATCCGCCGCACCGATAGCGCCGCACCCCCCCGAGCATCGCCGTCCATCTTAGTCAGCACCGCTCCCGTAATGCCAATTTGGTCATGGAACGATTTCGTTAGGCTGGCGGCTTCTTGCCCGGTCATCGCATCAATGACCAGCAGAACTTCGTGAGGCTTGACGATCGCTTTAATTTGCGCGAGTTCGTCCATCAATTTTGCATCAATTTGCAGCCGACCTGCGGTGTCAATAATGACCGTATCAACGCCATCTGCGATCGCCTGTTCGACCCCTTGACGCGCAATATCAACCGGGTTAGCCCCCGTCCCCAAGTCAAAAACAGGAACGTTAATTTGTTTCCCGAGGGACTTAAGCTGGTCGATCGCAGCGGGACGATAGACGTCGGTCGCCACCATGAGGCAAGTGCGATTTTCTTTGCGCAGATGCAGTGCAAGTTTCGCCGTTGCGGTGGTTTTACCCGTCCCTTGGAGTCCTGCCATCAGGACGATCGTCGGTTTGGTCTCGGCTTGAGCAAGGGGCACATTGGCCTCGCCCATCACTTCTAGGAGTTCCTGATAGACGATTTCGATAAACTGTTGGTCGGGCCGGACGCCGGAAATCACTTCAGCCCCGATCGCCTTTTGTTCGACTTCGACGATGAAATCTTTGATCACCTGTAGATTGACATCGGCCTCTAGCAACGCCCGACGGACTTCACGGAGCGCATCCTTGATGTTGGATTCGCTAATCTTGTCCTGCCCGCGCATTTTTTTCCAGGCTTCTTCTAAGCGATCGGCTAGAGCGTCAAACATAAGGCTTGGAGACTTCGCTAAAGTTAAAATGTGATTCTATATCATACACCAGGGACGGAACCTCGTTCAAGCTGTCTATCTTTTGAAGCAGTCCTCAATCCCGGCCCTTCAGCCCAAAGCAAACCATTGCGCCAACTCAGTCGGGACAGCCGATCGCGATCGCGTCATGGGATCAATCGCAACATGACGAGTCATCGCTTTTGCAATCGGGCGATCGGTATCCAAATCATTCCGACAAATCTCATAGTGCAACACAAATTCACTCTCCTTAAGCATCTTTCCTGAAACCGTGACATACACCTGCTCCCCACAGCTCATCGGCTGCTTAAAATCAATCTCTGCATGGATGATCGGGACGGCTAGCGTTTTTCCAGAGAAGTAGCTTTTCAGGTCTAGCGTTAATGTTTCAAGCAACGCCTCATAGGCTTCATGACAAATGCTAAGGGCATTAGAAAAATACACTACGCCTGCCGCATCGGTGTCTTTAAAGTAAATGGTTCGATGATAAGTAAACGACATAAATCGACAACGTATTTGAGTGAAGTAATCGTATCTTACATAGGTCATATTAAAATCAGGGCATTAGCCATGCCTCTACAATCTCTTAAAAGATAAATCGGTAGGGGCATGGCTCGCCGTGCCCCAAACCCAACTTACTTATTTGCCGTATTTTCCCCGTATTTTTGCGGAGGCGATCGATCGGTTCCGCTGCATAATGGTTGGGTCAAACCCATTGCACTATTTAAGATAACCAACCCAATTCATGGTCGGAGTCCCGATCGCGCTTATCTCAATGTTTTCTTATATTGCCCTAGGATTGAGTCTGGGGTTGAATGTTATGCTGCTGGGATGGCTAGTCCGTCAAGCTGAACGCAACCGTCAGAAGAAGAGGCGTGTTGGGCGGCGGAAAACTGCGATCGCCCTTGCCCCAGTGAGCCTTAGTCGCGCCCTCGAACCCTCTATTGATGCCTTAGCGGATTTGAAAACGCGATTTATTTTAATGATCTCCCACGAATACCGGACCCCGCTGACCACCATTCTCACCACCACTGAACTCCTAGAACGCTACGGCAGCAAAATATCTGAACAAAATAAAGAGCGCTACACCCACCGAATCAAGCAATCCGTGCGCCACCTGATCGGCCTACTAAACGACGTCCTCCTACTCCATCAGCATGACAACGAACCCTTAATCATCACTCCCGTTGAGATTCAGGCCACCTGCCAAGACGTGATTAATATTTATACCGCTCTCGCGCACGATCGCCTCACCCTAGACGCGCAATTTCTCCACCTTCCCATCCACCCGATCGCCCTAGACGAATCCCTCTTCCAGCAAATCCTAGGCAACCTCCTCTCCAATGCCATCAAATTTTCACCCCATCCCGGCACCGTCAAGTTTGAACTCCGCTACCACCCCTTACCCACCCCCAATCCTATAAATCCCGAAAATCCCGAAAATCCTGATTATCATGATGGGATTTTGGTCATTCACATCAAAGATCAAGGTATTGGCATCCCCTCGATCGAACAGCCGCACATCTTCGATCGTTTTTATCGCGGCACCAACATCGGCACCATCGGCGGTATGGGTTTGGGACTCACCCTTGCCCAAGCCAGCCTCGATCGCCTCGGCGGCCACCTCAAGCTCACCAGCCGCGAAAACCAAGGCACGATCGTCAAGATTACATTACCTGTTCAACAATGGAACCCTGATTCGGTTCCCTCTAAACCAAACTTGTAGCGACTTTGACTTAATCTGTGATAGAACGGAATCATTATTGAATGAATATGCGTGAATGCGCACGGGTACGACGTATGGACGCCATTGGAGTTAGCCTTAAACCAATCCGCTCTTTTGACGACGCCATAGAACGTTGCCAAGTTTTGGGAATGCGCCTGAGCCGTCAGCGTCGATATATTTTGGAATTGCTCTGGCGTGACCAAGAGCACCTTTCCGCCCGTGAAATCTACGACAGACTAAATCGTCAGGGTAAGGAAATTGGCCACACTTCGGTCTATCAGAATCTTGAGGCGCTGTCTGACCAAAGTATTATTGAGTGCATCGATCGGGCGGATGGACGGCTGTATGGGAACATCAGCGACGCTCATAGCCATGTGAATTGTCTAGATACGCAGCAGATTTTAGATGTGCATGTGGACTTGCCCCCTGATTTGATCGCTCATATTGAGTCCGTAACTGGGGTCAAGATTACGGAGTATCGAATCGATTTTTACGGCTACCGTAACGCCGAATAATCCGGGATCACTTCAGGATTACTGCGGGATTATTTTAGGCTCGTCCAGAATCAAAAATCCGTGCTTCAATGGGCGAGACCTAACTGAATAACACTTTTAAATCACACGTTTGAATCACACGTTTAGCTTTTGCATTTCACGTTTTATTCTTTTTGCATTTTTTGAACTATCTACCGTATTTGTTCCTTTTCAGTCTACTAATATTGCCCCTCCCACCCCTGTTGTCTGACAGTCCTTCAGCCCACAGACCCCATGTCCCGGAAACCTTCCAAAAATTGGCTTCAATCTTTTCTATCTCGCCAAAGCTCAGCGCGGGATGGCGTGTCGCCTTCAGATACTGACGCTTTCCAAACGCCTCCCATCGACGAACAGGCGATCGCTGAATTAACCGCCAGTGACCGCTACAGTGATCTTTATGGCAATGCCCATAGCAACAGCCACTATGAGGCCATCATGGGCGATCATCCTGAGATATCCCGAGCCACGCCTCGATCGATGACACTCGCCGCCGAACGGACGTCTAGACTCGAAGAATACCGCTTAGAAGAACAGCAGCGTCAGGCCGCAGACGAGGCCCAAAAACTAGCCGCCCAGCTTGAATTGCAGGCTAAATTGATGCGCCTTGAGCAGTCAAACCAAGTGCCGACGTCTCGCATTCCTGACGAGGGATTTATTGCGCCCACCGCCAAAGCACAGGCCAAAAACCGCCGCGATCGCCGTCGTCAAGCCAAGCATCGTGTCCGGAACCGGATGACGGTGGGTCAGCGCATTAAGCACTTGATTCAGTCCGCGTTCAAGAACCTGATAAACGGTATGGTCTGGGGGCTAAGTGGCCTAGTAAAATGGGTCGGAAAACGGCTCTTGTCGATCGCCCGGTTACTGATTACGGCGGTTGTAGGGCTGTGTCGGTGGATTGCTCCGATCGTGAAGCGACGGTGGTGGACGTTCATTTCGGGCGGCATTATTGCATTGGCGTTGGGCACAGCAGGCGGCGCGATTTGGTGGCTAACCAAAGCCCCTCCCGCACCCCAATGCGACAAGATTGCGGCGTGGTCAGCGGACTCAGAGCGGCTATCCTGCGCCCAGATTGCAGCGGACTCGGGAACCCTAGGCGACATTCTTAAGGGCATTGCCTTGGTGGAAGATTGGCAACTGGGACATCCGCTGTACAATCAAGCGCAGGGATTGCTCAAACGATGGACGGAATCGCTACTCGTCTTAGCCCGCGAAAAATTAGACCAGCAGGATCTGGACGGGGCGATCGCCATTGCCAAGAAAGTTCCCAAAGACAGTCCGCTCTACAAAGAGGTTCAGCAGGACATCATCGGCTGGCAAGAAGCGAGAAATATTGGACAAAAGATCTACGACACCTTTCAAGCGGCGCTCAAAAAACAGGCTTGGGATGATGCTTCCGTTGCCCTATCCAGACTCGCCAACGTCAACGATCCAACCTGGCAAAAGCGTCTTGTCGAATCCCGCAAACGGCTCGACGACGAGAAAATGGCCGGAGTCACCCTGAAGCAGGCCCGTGATTTTGCGAAAACCAACGCGCCGGAACAGTGGGGCAGCGCTATTGCTCTAACGGATCCGATTAACCGCAAAACTTTCGTTTGGGAGACCGCGCGAAAAGACATTGAACTCTGGCGCACCAAAGTCTTTGATCTAGCGATCGTCCATTTGGTCGATCGAAAACAGCCCGAGCGTGCATTGGCGCTGGTGAAGACGATTCCGAGCAACATTGACCTTAGCCCAGAGCAGCGGAACTTCGTCCATTTAGCGCAGGCTAGTGAGATTGTGGGCCGTAGTGACAACGCGCCGATGCTCCAGCAATTGGGCCGTATCGCCTTGGGCCACCAGCTCATTGCGCAAATTCCAGAAGGTAGTCGCTTCCGCACGAAGGCGATCGCTCTCTTGCCCCAACTCGATATTCAAGGCGAAGATGTGGTTCAGATTGAAGTGGCCCGATCGATCGCCGAACTGGGTCCATTACCCTTTGTCCGAGGGGCAATCGCTCAAGCCGAACAGGTGTTGCCTAAGAATCCGCGTCGGGTTCAAGCCCAGACGTTAATTGCCCAATGGAAGAAAGAAGCCCAGCGACTCGAAGACTCTCCTCTTCTTGCCCAAGGTCAACTGTTGGCGAAAGGCGGGGGTGTGGCTCAGTTTAGACAAGCCGCCGACCTCATGGATCGGGTGCCCTCAGGCCGAGCGCTCTACACCGAAGCCCAGCGCCGGAAGGGCACCTGGATCGCTCAAGCCCAAACCCTCGAAGATCAGCCGATTATGAACCAAGCCCGCACCCAAGCGAATTCGGGCAACTTAAGCCAAGCGATGCAAACTGCAAGACGGGTCGCGTCAGGTCGAGCGCTCTATGCCGAAGCCCAGCGCGAGATTGGGGGATGGGGCGATCAGCTTCAAGCCATTAACGATCGGGCGATTATGGACCGCGCAGCTTCTCTAGCGGCCAAAGGTAACCTGAGCCAAGCGATCGATACGGCCTCCGGAGTGAGCAGCAGTGCAGTCGGGGGTGAAGCGCGATCGTCCATCTCCCAATGGTCTATCGAACGCGAGAGCCTTCGTCGATCTCAAGCCCCCGCGCCCCTTGAACCGACCCGAGGGGTTGATGCATCACCTGCGCCCCTCGACGAACCTGCGCCCCCGGCCTTTACCGAACCTGCCCCGCCTGCGCCCTCCGAACCTGCGATCGCCCCTCTCCCCCCGATTCGCGCCGAGTCTGACCCTGCGCCGCCGCCTGTTCCGAAGCCGTAAAATCGATTTTAATGAGGGAGACTGTGAAGGAAAGGGTATGAGACAGAATGTTGCGGGACAAGATAAGCGTCAAGGGTCTGAACTGGGTCGGGGACCGATTCGTATTCTCGTGATTGAATCGGACGAATCCATTTGCTGGGGCTTAAGTTTTTTGCTCCAGAACAGTGGAATCTGGCAGATTGTGGGTGAATTCGATCGCATTGAAAGGGGACTCGCTCGCCTAGAGGAATTGTTGAGTACGTCGCAACCCGTTCAGGTGATCCTCCTAGGTCTTGGCGCTGAAACACCCGATCGCTTAATGCCACTATTGGAGTCCATTCGATCGATTGTCCCCACAGTGCCCATTGTGGTCTTAGGGCAAATGCCTGCGTCGGCGAAGATGATGAATCGGCTTGCCATTGAGGGCTACTGGTGGAAAGGCGATCGGCCCGAAGCGCTGGTGGAGATTTTGGCAAATTTATGGTTCAATCCTCGTTCTGATTCTCGGTCTGATGTCGCGGCCAAACCCTCTCTTCGTGTTGTCACTCCTGATCTGGTCGCCCTCGCCCGACTGTCCAGAGCATCAGGCGCATCCGAGGGCTGGCTGTCCGTAGATCCAAGATTTGCAATTTTCGATCGAACGCTAGCGAATCTCAACTGGCAACTCCGATCGCAGCCGATGTCCTGGGTTGATCGATCGTTGACCGCCGGACGCATCCGCGAACTTCAGACCGCCCGATGGATCGCCCAGCAACTTCTCCCGAAGCAGGCTCGTCGCCCCACATCCTCAGCTATCAAGAATTCTCAACTCAGTCTCAACACCACCGCCCCAGACGATCGTCAAGCGGGTCCAGAGTTACTCGCATCAGGCATCCGTTCATCAACCGTCCGTTCGTCAACCGTCCGTTCGTCAACCTCTAGTCTCGCCCCCTTGATCGACCTCGGATCCCTTTCTGACGTCACCCATCCTCACATCACCCAACTGTTTGATCTGTTCAGCTTCAAACTCGCCGCATTACATCACCCCGCCGATCGCACAGATTCAAAACTGAACAACCAAACCCTCAACGCCCTCGAACTCGACATCCTCACGCCCGATCGTCGTCACCAACTCCTCACCCTTACGGCCCAAAATCTCCAAGCCGAACTCAACCAAATGCAACGCCAGCAGGTGCGTCTTTCTCAGCTCTACACCGACAAAACCCGTTTTTTAGAAGCCATTTGGGAAACCACCACGACCCAATTTTTCACCTCTCCCGCCCCGCAAAGTTCTAATCCAGCACAGAGTTTTAACCTGACACCCACGCTGCTGCGATCGAGATCCATCGTAAGCACCGCCATCCTCAACCCGATTCCGCTCACCGGAGAATGGCTCGCCTACCTGCTCTTCCAGACTCCACTCACGCTCAACAACCGTCCCTATCCTGCCGAGTCTCCCGAAGCCGAAAGCCGCGCCCTCATGATTCTAGAAAACATCACCCTCCAAGTCGCCAACGCCGTTCTCCAACCGCTAATTAACCAATTTAGTGACGTTGAATCCGTCAAGGAGCGCTTCTTTAGCGCCAAATACAGCTCCAGTCGCGAATTAACGAAATTCCGCAACAACTTATCGTGGCGCTACCGCCGCGATCGCTGGATCGACACGCCTACCTCTATTTTTGAAAGCCAGTATCGGCTTCTCTACCTGACCCCGCGCGGCATCCAGAGCGCCAGCATCTACGCACCTAGAGGCACTGAACTCCAGGCTCTTGCGGGCTTTCCCCTCGCCGTCACCCTAGCGCTTGAAACCCGCGATGCCCTTTCCCCTCGGCTTCGATCGGCGCTATCATTGATTGGAAGTGGGGTAGTGTATGTCCTCACTGAAGTTGTGGGACGGGGCATTGGGTTGATTGGACGTGGGATTGCTAAGGGCATCGGCAACGCATGGCAAGAACGGCGTTAGATAGATAGAGCGTATAAATAGACAGATAGAGCTGTGGCATTGATTTGCACTTATTCTTTCAGTCAGAAACTTTCTTAAAGTGGGGTGTGCCATTTTAAGAGGGAGCGTCTACACTGAACTCTAATATCGTCAATCTCCATGTCTAACGTTACCGGACAGTTCATCAGCAGGAAAACAACACTATGATTGCGTCGCTACTGGGTGCGATTACATTAATGATTGCGGGCTACTTAATTGGGTCCGTGCGAGTCATTGAAGAAGGTGACGAGGGCTTAGTCCAGCGTCTTGGAGAGTACAAACGCACGCTCAAGCCTGGACTCAACTTTGTTGTCCCGCTTATGGATACGGTGCTGGTCGATACGACCCGTGAACAAATTCTCGATATTGCTCCGCAGAAGGCGGTCACTAAGGATTCGGTGCCGATCGAAATTGACGCCATTATTTTTTGGAAAATCAAGGATCTTTATAGTGCTTACTACAAAGTTGAAGATCTGGAAGAGTCGCTGAAAAATATTGTGCTCAGTGCTTTGCGCAATGAAGTGGGTCAGCTTAATCTGGATGAGACCCTCTCAAACATGAACAAAATCAACGATGCACTTCGGATTGAACTCCTAAAGCCTGCTGATTCTTGGGGCATTGAAGTTGTTCGAGTGGATGTTCAGGAAGTTACGTTGTCTCAGACGGTGCGCGATTCGTTGGAAAAACAAATTGCCGCAAAAACCGACAGCCAAGCGACTATGGCCAAAACCCAAGCCACCGTTAAGTCGATTCAGCAAATCTCAGAAGCGCTGCTCTCGTCAAACGATCCGAAGGCCATGCTGAATTATCTAATCGCTAAGGACTACGTGGCCTCTAATGAAGCCGTCAGTAAGAGCGATAACTCCAAAATTGTCTTCATGAATCCAGGGGCGCTGAACGAAGCGGTGACAGATTTGATCAATGGCATAGATGTAAATAGTAGTAGTAGTCGAAGATCCGGCAATCAATGATGTCGCTTAAGCATTGAACCTGATTGACACTCCAAGTCCTCGTACTACGCGGCGTAAGTGAGACTAGTATTGCAATCAATCCAAGCCATCAGACGTAATTGATCTATTCTTCGTTGTG
The DNA here is from genome assembly GCA_043764895.1 of Synechococcales cyanobacterium. Classification (GTDB taxonomy): domain Bacteria; phylum Cyanobacteriota; class Cyanobacteriia; order Leptolyngbyales; family Leptolyngbyaceae; genus JAAFJU01. The sequence continues at coordinate 49,449 of JAYUJY010000278.1, forward strand.
TTTGGGGCACGGCAAGCCATGCCCCTACAATTTCTGAAACCCGGATCTGTA
>JAYUJY010000279.1:0-11028 GCA_043764895.1 Synechococcales cyanobacterium
ATAGGTATGAATAATTTTATTTTCCAAACTAGGACTTAGGCTGGATGAACTTTCTAAGAACTTGGTTTGATAAATTCATACCTAATATCAGCAATGCCGCCTGTTCTACGATCGCGACAATCCGCTTTTGTTCGCGGAGTGACGGCATTGGAATGTCTAGCCCAAGAACATTTTGTCTAGATAGTCCTGGGATTGCTGCCCCAGTCGCTAAATCTTGAAAAAAGGAGAATTGAAGTTTCAGGAAATTATAAAGATAATCTCTATCTACGTTGCTTACTCGGATTGCCATCAACTGACGACTAATCGCAACTTCATCATCATTTAAAATATTTATCTTGCCGACACCCGACCCTTTCACAGTAATTAAGATGTCACTTTTGGCAGCATTTTTTTTCGGATATTCTGTCCATTTTGATATGGTTGGATAAAGTTCTCCAAAATCTGATGGACCAGTTAAATATCCTAAACCTCGGTGTTCTGTATTGTAATCTTTGGCATCAATATGCTGACCAGAAATCAATTCACATAGATCCTCCAGTTTTTGCATTCTCCATTCTGCTGGCAACTGTCCATTGTCTATTGTCAATTTCATAACATTCCCCCAATTTCCGTCAAAATCTCCGCACTCTCCGCACCCAAAAGCCCGATCGATCGACTCATCGTCAAACTCCCGATCGTCCCAAAGCTGCAACCGTTGTGCGATCTATAAACTCATTCATTAGCGGCAGTCGCGATCGTTTTACGCGGTCTCCCCCCTCGTTTACCATTTTCTCGTGAGGCTTGAACCTTAGCAACAGATTTCAGTTTTCCCCCTTGCCGACCTAGCTCAGTCATCCAAGTCTTAGAACCAAATAACCCCAAAACCAGTTGTGACACACCCAGATCGGCATCCAAACTTTCCCAGTGCAAAGCCGATCCAGTCGGCATAATCTCCACCTCGGCTAGCTGCTCTGGCGTACCATTTTCTAATCCCTGCAATAGTTGATAAGGAAACCCCATAATCACACCATTGGTCAACTCCATAAATACGCGCTCACTATCGGCGGCATACCAAGCTCTGACCGCCCTTGGCTCCGTTTCCGCGAGAGCTTTACCCGCTACTCTAGCTTGGTCAAACTGTTCAATCAATTCAGGACTAATGCTACTCATGAATTTCTCTCCATCTGTCTAAAATTTTGATTTGATTCTCGATGACTAGATTCAAAGCCTTAGCTAGATCCTTGTTGCTAATTTTCCCCTCAACATTGAACACTAGGTTCGATCAGAGCGATCTTCACCTCTGCATCACTCCTGAAAACATGCACATGTGGCGGCAAATGATCGTTGGGCCAAATCACTATTCTAAAACCATCTTGCTTAATAATTGTTGGCATATGAACTCATCAGTCTCAATCTTAACCCATCGCTTGGGTTTTGCAAGTTGAGGTCGATCACCTTTATCTCAGACTCACAGATCCTCACTCATAACATCCCGTCAATCCCCGCCAAAATTTTCGCACTTTCCGCATCCAAAGGCGCGATCGTATTCATAATCTCAATAGGCGATCGCAAGGGCATGGGGTTGACTTTTGGTGAAAATTACCATAAATTGGATTTAATCTCTTTTGAAATGCGGCAATTTTGTATGCTGATGACGATCGCTCCGGCAGATTTGGGTTTGTTGACGGATTTGTATCAGATTACGATGTCGGCTTGCTATGTGGGTGAGGGATTGGACGATCGATCGGCCAGTTTTGAGGTGTTTGCTCGCAAGTTGCCGAAGGATTTTGGATACTTAATTGCGATGGGGTTGGAACAGGTTTTATCTTATTTAGAATCGCTACAGATAACAGCAAAACAAATTGAGCAGCTACAAGAGACGGGATTATTTGAACACGTACCCGATCGATTTTGGGAATTGCTGGAAACGATGCGGTTTGAGGGTTCGGTGTGGGCAGTAAGTGAAGGGACGGCAGTGTTTGCGAATGAGCCGCTGCTGCGCATTGAAGCACCGCTATGGCAGGCGCAATGGGTAGAAACCTATCTATTAAATGTACTGAATTATCAGACCTTGGTGGCGACGCGATCGGCACGAATACGGGATGTGGCCGGGGACGGTGCCAAGCTCTATGAGTTTGGATCGCGGCGTGCATTTAGTCCGCAGGGGGCGGTATGGGCGGCGAGGGCAGCTCTTGCGGCGGGGTTTGATGGGACATCGAATGTGTTGGCGGCAGTGGAGTTGGGGCGGGTTCCGGTGGGGACGATGGCGCACGCGCTGGTGATGGCGATCGGGGCAGGCGACGGGACTCAGGGTGAAGACCGTGCGTTTCAGTCGTTTCATCGTTATTTTCCCGGTGCGCCATTGCTGATTGACACCTACGATGCGATCGCAGCAGCAAAACGACTAGCGTCGGATTCCCCGGAGAACCTTACGGGAGTGAGGATTGATTCGGGAGATTTGGGAGCGCAATCGCGGGAGATTCGGGCGTTACTGCCGGGAGTGGCTATTGTGGCGAGCGGCGATCTGGATGAATATCGGATTCAGGAATTGAACAACGAACATGCTTGTATTGACGGATTTGGAATCGGAACGCAGTTGGTTACAGGAACACCTGTGAATGGAGTCTATAAGCTCGTTGAGATTGATGGCGTCCCCGTGATGAAGACGTCTCCCGGCAAACAAACGTATCCAGGACGAAAACAGATTTTTAGAACCATTGAGAATGGGAAGACGAACGATCGATTAGGACTTGCGAGCGAGGACGCCAAACCCGGTGAGACGGGTCTTCTAATGCCTGTGATGCAGAATGGAAAACGGTTGAACCCCCTTGACTCTTTAGAGAGTATTGCAGCGCGCACCAGGCGATCGGTCTTGGCGTTACCGTTGGGGGTTCGATCGATTTTTGCCACGGGTTTGGAGGTGAAAGTAAGTGACGAATTAATAGCGTTACAGCAGCGTTGTTTGTGACCGATCGGCATAATGCCAACGCCCCGATTGCCTACTTTTTTTAATGGATATTATGGTTTTACACATCGCTCTTTTCGGGACCAGCGCCGACCCACCGACCTATGGACATCTTGAAATCTTGACCTGGTTAAGCAAACGCTACGATCGCACCGCTGTGTGGGCCTCCGACAATCCGTTTAAGCGCGATCAAACCCCCTTGAGCGATCGTACGGAAATGCTGCGGTTGCTGGTCACACTGTCAGGGGAACCTCTGGAAACGCTGCAAGTCTATCCAGGGCTGAGCGATCCGCGTACGATCATCACCTACGATCGCGCCGCCAAAATCTGGCCCAATGCAAAATTTACGTTTGTATTAGGGGCCGATTTACTCCCGCAGTTACCCACTTGGTATCAGGCGAAAGAACTTTTAGAAGCGGTCGAGTTGTTAGTTATTCCCCGATCGGGATATCAAATCCTAGACAGTGCGATTGATCAAATTAAATCACTAGGTGGAATGCTAGAGATTGCAAATTTAATTACGCCTAATGTATCGTCAAGCGCATACCGTCATGACATGGCTCCGAATACTGTCCCAACGATTGTTCAATCCTATATCCAACAGCAGGAGCTTTACCCATGTCCCGTACCCTAAACCCACAAGCGATTGCCATAGATGTGACCCTAGCCGACTTTAGAGTGGGCGTGGATACGGTTATTTTTTCGGTGGATACAGAGTTGCATCGGTTAATGGTGCTCTTGGTGATGCGATCGGAAGATCCGTTTCTGGGACAGTGGTCTCTGCCCGGAACCCTAGTGCGAAAAGGCGAGTCCCTCGAACAAGCTGCCGATCGAATTCGCGCCGAAAAAATTCATGTCCAGAACCTTTACCTCGAACAGCTTTACACCTTCGGTGGTCCCCTGCGCGATCCACGGGAATCTGTTGACAGCTATGGGGTCCGTTATCTCTCTGTGAGCTATTTCACATTAGTTCGGTATTCTGATGCAAAATTGATTGACGGGAGCGTGAATAGAATGGGTTGGTATCCTGTAGACAAACTGCCGCTGCTAGCCTTCGATCATTTTAAAATTGTTGAGTACGGTCACGTTCGGCTTCGCAATAAATTAGAGTATAGTCCAGTGGCCTTTGATGTGTTGCCGGAGTTATTTACATTGAATGAGTTATACCAACTTTATACCACGGTCTTAGGCGATGGATTTTCGGATTATTCCAATTTTCGATCGCGTTTACTCAAGTTAAAATTCTTACAGGATACTGGAGTAAAAACATCACGCGGCGCGGGTCGTCCGGCAAGTTTGTACCGTTTCGACGCCGAAGCATTTGCGCCATTAAGAGACAAAGCATTAGTGTTTATTTAGAAAACATCCCAAAACCACCATGAAAATCACCCTCGCACAACTCAACCCCACCATAGGCGACCTCCGCACCAACGCCAAAACCATCCTCCGCATTGCAACTGAAGCCGAGAGTCAAGGAAGCACCCTTGTATTGACGCCAGAACTCTCCCTCTGTGGCTATCCACCGCGCGACCTGTTGTTAAAACCAGCCTTCATTGACGCCATGTTAATGCAACTCAACCAATTAGCGACAGAACTCCCCCCAGAAGTGACCGTTCTCGTTGGATTTGCCGAATGTAATCCTAATGCCGATACGCACGGCGAAAAGCCCCTCCACAACAGCGTCGCCCTGATTCAGGACAACCAAGTCAAACAAGTCTTCCGGAAGCGCCTGCTACCCACCTATGACGTGTTTGATGAGGCCCGATATTTTCAGCCCGGTCATGTACCAAACCATTTCATTTTGAATGACGTGCAGATTGGCGTAACTATTTGCGAAGACCTCTGGAATGACGAAGAATTTTGGGGAAAACGAAGTTACGAGGATAACCCGATCGCCGATCTCGCCGCACTCAAAGTAGACTTCACCATTAATCTGTCTGCATCGCCCTACACCATTGGGAAGCAGCAGATTCGTGAACAGATGTTGTGTCACCTCTCACAACGTTTTAGTCAACCGATTATTTATGTGAATCAAGTCGGGGCAAATGATGACTTGATCTTCGACGGAGGAAGTTGCGTCATCAATAAAAATGGAACGCTATGCGATCGGCTTCCGCAAATGCAAGCATATAGTCAAACCATCCACTGGAACACTCAAGAATTCACGACAGTCACAACGCCCGTCACGCTGATGGACGAAGGCACAGAACTCTACAGTGCGTTGGTGTTGGGGGTAAAAGATTATGCTAGAAAGTGCGGATTTAAGCAGGCGTTGTTGGGGTTGAGTGGTGGGATTGATTCGGCTATTGTTGCGGCGATCGCAGCGGAGGCCTTGGGCGCAGAAAATGTCCTCGGAATCCTGATGCCGTCGCCCTACAGTTCCGATCATTCCATTACCGATGCCATCAGCCTTGCACAAAATCTGGGTATCAAAACCCAAACTGTTCCCATAAAACCCCTGATGAAAACCTTCGATTCGTCGCTGGCTGAAATCTTTGCGGGTACGGAGTTTGGGGTTGCTGAAGAAAACTTGCAGTCTAGGATTCGAGGAACGTTGCTGATGGCAATATCGAATAAATTCAACAAATTATTAATCACAACTGGAAACAAATCTGAGATTGCTGTGGGATACTGTACCTTGTATGGCGATATGAATGGTGGACTTGCAGCTATAGCAGACGTCCCCAAGACTAAAATATTTGCACTTTGTGAATGGCTCAATCGTGAAAAAGAAATCATCCCCACCAACATTATTACAAAACCACCCAGCGCCGAACTCAAGCCAGGGCAGCTTGACCAAGACTCGCTTCCTGACTATGAAATCCTAGACGACATCCTCGATCGCTATATCCAAAACCACGAATCTCAAGCCCAAATTCTCGCCGCTGGCCACGATCCCGCTGTTGTGTCCAAAGTCCTTCGCCTCGTCAAAATCGCTGAATTCAAGCGTCGTCAGTCCGCCCCCGGTCTAAAAGTGACCGATCGAGCCTTCGGGACAGGCTGGAGAATGCCGATCGCCTGTAAAATGGAATAATACTCTTTCCCAACGGATTTCCCGCCATGGACACCCCATTCGCATCACCTATGAACTCCCAATCGATCGACATCAAACCTGGTTTCGTGGGATCAGTCGGCAATACTCCGCTGATTCGACTCAATAGTGTGAGCGATGAAACCGGGTGCGAAATCCTCGGGAAAGCTGAGTTTCTCAACCCTGGTGGATCGGTCAAAGATCGCGCAGCCCTCTACATTATTGAAGACGCCGAAGCAAAGGGCTTGCTAAAACCGGGCGGAACCGTTGTCGAAGGCACCGCTGGCAACACGGGAATCGGACTCGCCCATATCTGCAACGCCAAAGGCTACAAATGCCTCATCATCATTCCTGAAACTCAGTCGCAAGAAAAAATCGACCTTCTCCGAACCTTAGGAGCCGAAGTCCGCACCGTTCCCGCCGTCCCATACAAAGATCCCAACAACTACGTCCGCCTCTCGGGCCGGGTTGCGGCTGAACTGGAAAATGCCGTGTGGGCCAACCAATTCGACAACCTCGCCAACCGCCTCTCCCACTACGAAACCACCGCCCCCGAAATCTGGGCACAAACGGGCGGAAAAGTAGATGCCTGGACCTGCTCGACGGGAACAGGCGGCACCTATGCCGGAGTCTCGATGTACTTGAAATCCAAAAATCCCAACATTCAATGTGTGCTTGCTGATCCGATGGGCAGTGGGTTGTACAGCTATTTTAAAACAGGCAACATTACGTTAGAAGGCAATTCCATCACCGAAGGCATTGGTAATAGCCGTATCACCGCCAACATGGAAAATGTCCCCGTGGATGATGCGCTTCAGATTCACGATCGTGATGCGGTTCGGGTTGTCTTTCAGCTTCTCGAAAAGGATGGTCTCTTCATGGGCGGTTCCGTTGGCATTAACGTTGCAGCAGCGGTGGAAGTTGCGAAGAAAATGGGACCCGGACATACTATTGTTACGGTTCTCTGCGATGGTGGAAGTCGCTACCAATCCAAACTATTCAATCGCGAATGGTTATCAAGTAAGGGTCTTATTTGACTTCTGCTGGCGTAGATAATCCAGCTATTCAACTTCTTCCCCGTTGGGTTTGGGGCACGGCGAGCCATGCCCCAACAGATCCGGGTTTAGAGATTGTAGGGACATGGCCGTGCCGTGTCCTAAACCCAACGAAGAAAAGATCACGGTTCTAGTTCCGCCGCTAAACCCTAGACACTAGCCGCAAGTTTTGCCTCCTCTTCTTTAGACACCACGCGCCCCTCATCTGCAAAGCCCGACATCTGGTCAAAGTTTAGATATTGGTACACGTCACCTGCAACCGCAGGGCTGAGTTTGTCACCCACAATGCTCATGTATTCCGCCGGGGTAGGGAGTTTCCCGAGCAATGCACAAGCCGCCGCGAGTTCTGCCGAACCGAGATACACCTGTGCGCCTTTTCCCATACGGTTATTGAAGTTCCGCGTAGACGTCGAAAACACGGTGGTATTGTCATCGACGCGAGCTTGATTGCCCATACAAAGAGAACAACCGGGAACCTCAGTCCTAGCCTTAACGCTTTCGAGAATGTCGTAAATGCCTTCCCTGCGGAGTTGTTCCTCATCCATGCGAGTTGGCGGTGCCACCCAAAGACGCACTTCTGTCAATTCCGGCTGTCCTTCCAACACCTTCGCCGCCGCACGGTAATGACCAATATTTGTCATACAAGAACCGATGAACACTTCCTGAATTCGATCGCCCATCACCTCAGAGAGCGTTTTGATATTGTCGGGATCATTGGGAGCAGCCACGATCGGCTCTACGATCGCATTCAAATCAATCTCAATGATGTCCGCATATTCAGCATCGGGATCTGCGACCAACAACACTGGATTAGCCAACCATTCCTCCATTTTGCGAACGCGACGGAGAATGGTGCGGGGATCGCCGTAACCACGAGCCACCATGTTTTTCAGCAACGCTACGTTAGAACGCAAGTATTCACTGACGGTTTCAACAGAGAGGGCAATCGTGGAACCAGCCGCCGATCGTTCTGCCGTCGCATCCGTAAGTTCAAACGCTTGCTCTAGCTTCAGGTCAGGCAATCCTTCCATCTCAATGATGCGTCCGGAGAACACGTTGATTTTGTTCTCTTTCGACACCGTAAGCTTGCCCTGCTGAATGGCAACGTAAGGAATCGCATTCACAACATCTCGCAGCGTAATCCCCGGCTGCAATTCGCCTGTAAATCTCACCAACACCGACTCTGGCATATCCAACGGCATCGCCCCTAACGCCGCTGCAAAGGCAACGAGTCCAGAACCCGCCGGGAACGAAATCCCCAAGGGGAACCGCGTATGTGAATCGCCGCCTGTGCCGACGGTATCGGGCAGCAGCATCCGGTTCAGCCAGGAGTGAATGATGCCATCCCCAGGACGCAACGACACACCGCCGCGATTGTTCATAAAGTCGGGGAGTTCAGTATGGGTTAACAAATCCACAGGTTTTGGATAAGCAGCCGTATGACAGAAACTTTGCATCACGAGGTCAGAACTAAACCCGAGACACGCAAGTTCTTTAAGTTCGTCCCGCGTCATCGGACCTGTTGTATCTTGTGATCCAACCGTTGTAATATGCGGTTCGCAGGAGACTCCCGGACGCACACCCACCACTCCACAAGCCTTGCCCACCATCTTCTGCGCCAGCGTGAAACCCTTGCCACTATCGGCCTGCACCTGCGGACGCACAAACAATGGGCTAATCGGCAATCCCAACGCAACCCGCGCCTTATCCGTCAACGTTCGCCCAATCAACAAGGGAATCCGTCCCCCTGCGCGCACTTCATCCAGAATGGTTTCAGGTTTCAACACAAACGTAGTCAAAACGCCGCCGCTAGTATTCGTAATAACGCCTTCATAGGGGTAGATGATAATGACATCGCCAGTGTTCATCTTCGCGACATCACATTCGATCGGAAGCGCTCCCGAATCTTCTGCGGTATTGAAGAAAATCGGTGCAATCTTAGCGCCCAAAACAAATCCGCCCGATCGCTTATTCGGCACAAACGGAATATCATTTCCCATATGCCACAGCACCGAATTAATCGCCGACTTCCGCGAAGACCCGGTTCCCACGACATCGCCCACATACGCGATCGGATGTCCCTTCGTCTTCAAGTCCGCAATAACATCCAACGAACCGGGCAACCGCGTCTCCAACATGGCCATGGCGTGCAGCGGAATGTCCGGACGCGTCGTCGCATGGGTTGCAGGTGAAAGATCGTCAGTATTGGTTTCGCCGGGAACTTTGAAAACGGTAACGGTAATGGATTCGGCAAGAGTGCTGCGATCGGTGAACCACGTTGCATCGGCCCAAGCCTGCATCACTGCTTTCGCGTTGGCATTTCCCGATTCTGCCAACTCATTCACATCATTAAAGGCATCATAAACCAGTAAGGTTTTGCACAATGCTGTGGTTGCTGCCGTGGAAATTGCAGCATCACTCACCTGCATCAAATCAATCAAAGCACTCACATTGTAGCCGCCCATCATCGTCCCCAGCAGTTCCACCGCCACCACAGGCGTCACTAACGGACTCGTCGCCTCAAGCTTCGCAATTGCACTCAAGAATCCCGCCTTCACGCACGCCGCCTGATCCACACCGGGCGGAATCCGATCGCGCAACAACTCAATTAGAAATTCCTCTTCCCCCGCAGGCGGATTTTTCAACAGCTCGCATAGGTCAGCCGCTTGCTGGGCCGACAGCGGCAGCGGGGGAACGCCTTCATTGGCACGATCGGCAACGTGAGCGCGATAAGCTTTTAACATGGGTGGAGGTTCTCTCTAGGACGCAGTGGAAAAGTTCTCCCATTGTGCCGTGAGATGGCCGATCGGGCAATCGATCGGTTTTGGAATACGTTAAACTAGACAGGTTAGTCATCTCGAATAAATGCATACATGACGCTATCGATAAGTTCCCCATCTTTAAAAACACTATGTTTTAAAATGCCCTCTCGAACAAAACCAACCTTCTCTAAAACGCGCATAGACGGAGCATTCCATCCAAAGACACCCGCTTCTAGTCTTGCAAAGGGCAAATTGAGACAGGCGTATTCAGTCATGGCACTAGCAGCGGCGGTCATAATACCCTGCCCCCAATGTGCCTCTCCAAGCCAATAGCCAAATTATCCTGTACGGCAGTGAATTCCTTCCCCTGCAATGATGCCTATACCGCCTACCAAGGCATCTTGAAATTCGATCGCAAGATGTAGATTTTGGGATGGCTCATTAGCAAATTTAATCCGGAATTCGGCATCCTTTTCCGTATATGGGTATGGGAACATGTGCGTCAGATTTCGCCAAATTTTATAATTATTAGCATTAAGAATAAGGTCATTTTTATCTTCTGACTTCCAAGAGCGAAGGTAGCAGTCTGTTAGTTCTGTATGCACAAGAATCATAGATTTGGGATTTGGGATTTGGGATTTCTCACTAAATATACAATGGCTTCGGTAAAGACATGGCTTCATCGCTCAATCATCATCACTTCCACGAGGTGTATTCTCCAGTCTCGATCGCAGAAGTCATGCCGTGAGAACACCATTTCGGAAGATGTTGCCAGCGTACTTCACCCAGCTACGCTAAACTAGAGCCATAACCGCCACCCTCCATCTGGTCTTGACGATGCAATATCAAGTCTTTGTCCAAAACCCAGCCGATCGAACCTTTACCGCCTCTGTCGTTGGATTGCCGAACGTAATGACCAACGGCGTCACCGAACAAGAAGCGATCGATAAACTCAAAGAGATTTTAGAAGCCCAGTTTACGCGGGCAAAGTTTGTCACGATTGATGTTGGAACGCCGCAAACATCTACCACTTTAGCCTATATCCCTGCGGGTGCATTTAAAAACGATCCCACCTTTGATGATTGGATGGAAAAGATGGCTGAGATTCGTCAAGCTGATAATGAAGTTGATAGGGTATAGGGCACCTCGATTAATTGATCTTGGCCTAATCAAAGTCTTAAATGAGACAACCAACAAGGCGAATATGACGATGGTCGATGACAATAGACGGAAAAT
>JAYUJY010000280.1:0-49237 GCA_043764895.1 Synechococcales cyanobacterium
TAAAAATGCTGGCACACTCAGTTAGATTGCTACTTCACTACTTGAAATTTGGGGATGTCCCAGTCCCGCTTCGATTCATACACTAATTCAGCAACGCCCTATTTTCTAGGTGACACACTCCGTATCGGCTTCGTCGTCGTCCACCAACTCCCCGTCACGCCTGAAACACTTCTCCTTCGACTCCTCGGTCGCGGCGAAGTTCAGCGCAAGCCAATAGAAGAATTGCTAGAATTACCCCAACAGCCGTTAACCGACTTCATCCGCGAAAAAATCACCAAACTGAGACTCATGCTAAAAAGCCAACCCAATCTCAGCACCAACGACCAAGAAACTCTCCTCAACATCGACGCCCTCTACGAAGACTGGCGCAATCAAACTATTCAAGAAGGGATTGCAGTCGGACGGCAAGAGGGACGACAGGAAGGACGGAAAGAAAGCGATCGCACCACCCTGGAAAGTATGTTGGAAGTTCGATTCGGCAGTATCGATCGCGAGCTTGCCACCGTGATTCCGACATTATTAGACCTAGGTCCGATCGATCGGGCTAGAGCGGTGATGCAACTATCTCAGGAAGAAATTATTCGAGACTTTGGGCAGCCGTCTTAATGGATTTGGAAGGAAAAGGAATCAGTCATTCCAGTTTTAGCCTAGAGGTGCGATCGCAGGGGGTGACGGGAACGCTAAAGGCATTCCATCTGTTTAGCACTTGTGCCCTATGTTTTCTACGGAAATCTACTTTAAATCGCCGCCAATCTCACCCCAAGTCCAATCGGTTCGCATCGGAATTCTGGGGGTCGGACGGTGGGGTAGCCATTTGCTCCGAAATTTTCTGAACCACCCATCAGTCACCGTCAAAGCCGTCATTGATCCCTGCGTAGATAATTTAGTCCGGGCGAAGGAATGGGTCGATGAAACGAGTACCGTCCAATGGCTAACCGATTGGCAGGCGATGTTTGCCGTGGGCTTAGATGCGATCGTGGTGGCAACTCCCGCCGAAACTCACTACTCCATTATCAAAGCGGCACTCCAGCAAGGCATCCACGTTCTCGCTGAAAAACCCCTCACCCTCACCACCCTTGAAGCCCGTGAACTCTGCACCCTAGCCGAGAAGTTCCGGGTGCAGCTTGTGGTGGACCATACCTATTTATTTCATCCAGCGGTCCTGCACGGGAAAATCGCCTTAGACGAAAATGCGATCGGGACTTTGCGCTATGGCTATGCCACCCGGACGCATCTTGGGCCTGTGCGTCAAGATGTCGATGTGCTGTGGGATTTGGCTATTCACGATCTAGCGATTCTGAATCATTGGGTGGGCGATCGACCTTCGCGCGTCTCAGCACGCGGCAACGGCTGGCTTCAAAATGACACGCGCACCATGCTTTCGCCCCAAGGCTTAGCGGATACCGTCTGGGCGACCCTCATCTACCCCAGTGGATTTAGTGTAGATCTCCATTTTTCATGGCTCAATGGCGACAAACAGCGGCGAATGGCGATCGTGGGGGATCAAGGCACGTTGGTCTTTGATGAACTGGCGGCGGAATCCTTGGTGATTCAGCAGGGCTATCTGGCGAAGGGCGATCGAGGGTTTGCGCCGAAAGGGCCGGAGAAAATAGCGCTGGAGATCGCCGACCGGGAGCCTCTCGCGCACGTCTGCGATCACTTTATTCACTGCATACTGCACGATCAGCCGTCCCGCATTTCATCCGGCTGGCTGGGCGCGGATCTCGTGGCGACACTTGTCGGGCTGTCAGAATCGATGAATCGGAATGGGGAATGGGTGAGCTTGTAATCGATAGATTGTTTTATCAATAACCCCCTTTTTTAAACTCAGCTAAAAACTCAGTGCTTAGAATCGCGGACGTTGACTAGAATATGAAGACCCCATTGTCGATCGCGTCATTGCCCCATGAGTTCGCCCAAGCCCCCCAAAAATCCCACCAACCCCCTCACCCAACTGCTCCAATCCGTCCCCGCCCGGATTAATTTTTCACGCATCAAGCTAAAAGCCAATGCCCGAGTCCCGGAACTCCGCGTCCAAGGACCCGACGACGCAGAACCTCAGGTCTATCCGCTCCTCGGTGAACGGTTTCTGATGGGCCGGAGTTCTCAGAACTGCGATATTGTGGTGCGCAATGCCGTTGTTAGTCAGGTTCATGCCTCCCTGACCCGCGATCGCCGACCCGCCAAAATCATGGGAATCCTTCCCGGACGATCGCGGTTTGTGATTGCGGATGAAGGGTCTACTAATGGCATTTATAACGGCAAGAAACGGGTGCGAAAAACCACGCTCTTCGACGGAGACGTGCTGACCTTGGCCCCGGCAGATCTCGACGGCTCCGTTAGAATTCAGTACATTGATCCGCCCGCTTGGTACATTCGGGCGTTGCGCATGGGGACTTTTGGTTTGGCAGGGGTCTCGACCTTGACGGCTGGGGCGATCGCGCTGTTTTGGAGCCAGTTTTCGGTGTACCCGATTCCCAATACCGTTCAGGGTCCGACCATTGTCTACGATCGCGATGGGGCACCTCTGAGTCCAGTGCCCGTGAACAAAAGTCATGTAGATGTCCGATCGCTCTCCGACGTGTCGAAGTTTTTGCCCCAGGCGGTGATGGCTTCGGAAGATTCGCGGTTTTATTGGCACATCGGCGTTGATCCCCTTGGCACGACTCGGGCAGTGATTACTAATTTTCGCAGCGGTGGCATTAAGGAAGGGGCGAGTACCATCACGCAGCAGCTTTCCCGAAACCTGCTGCGATCGTACGTGGGTGCGGAAGACTCGGCAGGTCGCAAAATCAAAGAAGCGATGGTGGCGCTCAAGCTCGAAGCCACCTACAGCAAAGATGAGTTGATGCGGTTGTACTTGAGCCGGGTGTATTTGGGGAACGGAACCTTCGGATTTGAAGATGCCGCACAGTTTTACTTTGGCAAATCCGCAAAAAATCTCGACCTTAACGAGTCCGCAACCCTGGCTGGAATCCTCCCGGCCCCGAGCGCCTTTAATCCCGTCAAAGATGGTAGAGCTGCTCGTGAATATCGCGATCGGGTGCTCGTCCGCATGGCTGAACAAGGTCGAGTTTCCGCTGAAGAAGCCACCCGCGCCCGCCGATCGCCCATCGAACTGAGTCCCAAAGCCCGCGAACTGCTCTCCAATATCAAGGCTCCCTACTACTACAGCCGAGTCTTCGATGAAATCGGCGAACTCCTCGGGGACGATATCGCCCAAGAAGGCAACTTCATCGTCGAAACAGCCCTCAACCTAGGAATGCAGCGTCAAGCCGAACAATCACTCAAAAGTGCCATTGAAACGCGCGGGGCTTCCAATGGCTACAAACAAGGGGCGATCGTCACCTTAGACGCGGCAAATGGCGAAGTCTTGGCTCTCGTGGGCGGCTATGATTACGCCGAAACTCAGTACAACCGAGCCACTCAAGCCCGTCGCCAACCCGGTTCTACCTTCAAAATCTTCGCATACACCACCGCTCTGGAGAAAGGAGCCACCCCGAACACCGCCTACTCCTGCGCGCCGCTGAACTGGGATGGATTTACCTTTGATGGGTGCGGGGTGGGGGGTGACGTGGCCATGCAAACGGGGGTCGCCCAATCCTACAACGTGGTTGCGCTGCGGGCTGCCAAAGACGTGGGTTTAGATCAAGTGGTTCAAACCGCCAAACGGATGGGCATTCAGTCCAAACTGGTGGCTACGCCGGGATTGATTCTTGGGCAGAGTGAGACAACGGTGATGGAGATGACCTCTGCCTTTGGGGTGCTGGCCAATTCTGGCGCAAAGGCTCGACCTCGGACCATTAAGCGGATTTTAGATAGTGGAGACTGCACCGATCCGCGCAGCCCGAAAACCTGTCGCGTGGTTTATGACTCCGCCAAAGAGGTGTCCGTGGCGATTCTTGAACCCTCCGTCGCCGATGCCATGACCCAAATGCTGCGCGGAGTGGTGCAAGGCGGAACGGGTCGAGCGGCAGCGATCGGTCTAGACGTCGCAGGAAAAACTGGAACCACCAACAGCGGCGTCGATCTTTGGTTTGTCGGCTACGTCCCCGATCGGAAAATCGTAACGGGCATCTGGCTAGGCAATGATGACAACACCCCAACCGGAGACAGTAGTGCTCAAGCGGCAATGCTCTGGGGCGAGTATATGAGACAAGCCATGCGCTAGGGGCTAACGTCCTGTTCACCCGCTACTAGAGGATCTTTTGGATAGTCAACTCGGTTTTAGGCGACGTGCAACAGGTCTGTTAGACTGCGCCTCACCGATCGCTGCCAACTGACCCAACCTGTTTGGGACGAACTTCAAATTCAGAACGCGCACGGAAAAAACAAACATCAAATTCAAAGAAAAAATTAGCTTGTCCCAAGATTAAGGGCACATTGGGTGATTGTGTTCAAGCAAATGCAAGACTAATGGTGGGGAATGAACTGATTTGAGCCTTAATAACGACTGCACGAGCTTCAAACCTGGCTAAGTTACCTGCCAACAGAACTGAGAGCGTCTCATTCTCCCAAATTAAGCCCAGTTGTAAACCCAACTCATAGGGCAAAACATTGACGCTTGCGCCTGTATCCAATAAACCTTCGGTATTTAGGAATAGACTGTCAAGGCTGAGTATTAAAGGCAAGTATGGCATTCGATCGACCAGACCAAGGCTACTATCAATGATTTTGTAGGGGAATCTTTGAGCGTCAATCATTCTTCCCTCGTTGCTTTGTCGCGAGAAGATCCATCAAGACATTGGCGGCCTCAGAACAGTTGTAAGGCGACCAGACGAGGTACTCTTGGTTGGCGACAAAAAAGTTCGTATCTTCTTCTTTGACCAGTTCTGTCGCAAGAAACTGCATTAGCCGAAGCTTGTCAATTTTTGGGAGTTCCTGGATTTGTGACATAAATTTAACTAATGGCATTTGAGAATCTCCTTGTCTGAGAGTTGGTAAAAGGAAATGACTACTTGCTTATTTTAACCTTGAGACCGCATCCACCGCTACTGACAAGCTTTCACACGATCGCCATACCTATCTGCTTCGGCGGTCTAACAGTCGATTCACCTGATCGATCACTTGTTTTGGATCGACGATCGGTAACCGTAGAACATTGCGCTGGGTGAGCTGGGTGAGTAATTCGATCGATGCACCGTTGGGGATCAAGACTAACACTTTATCTCCTCCGACCTGCCCGCAGATAGACTCGATCGCCTGAATCCCCAACGTCCAATTCACCATCACCAGAGACGGCACGATCGCCTCTAGATGACCAATAGCCGTCTCACTATCCGTCATCCACGTCATCTGATAATCCTCAGGCGTCAACAAATCACACAGTAAATTAGCCGTCTTTTCATCATTTTCCAACAGCAAAATACGTTGTGATACGGGATGGCGGGCCAGACGCTTATTTCGGGCCTCTTCGCGGGCCTCTTCGATAGCTCCTCGGGTTTGGGACGGAAGATGCACCGTGAAGGTAGAACCCTGGCCGACGTCAGACTCAACTTCAATGGACCCACCATGCAATTCAACTAATTCTTTTGTGAGGGCCATTCCTGGTCCTGCGGCGTCAGGCTCAATGCCAATGCCACTATCAACGACCTGCATAAAAATGTCCGCCTCATTGCCCCAGAGCCGAAGCGTCACCCAGCCTTCAGGAGGCGTAAATCTCACCGCATTACTCAACAGATTCATTAGAATTTGCTGAACGCGCTCTGCATCGGCGCTGAAGTGGCTTTGAGATTCAGGATGGGCGTGAAAGTGGTCTTCCAGGGAGAGCTGAATGTGCTTCTGGTCGGCGCTGGGAGCGACGTCCTTCAAAATCTGACGAGATAGATCTCCGATCGCAATTTCTCGACTATTGAGTAGCATTCGTCCGGGTTCCAGTGAAGAGCAAGATCAAGGCATGAGGTTATGGGCCAAGAAGCGGAACATTCCATAGAGTATGCGATCCATTGTAAGGGGGAATTTGGGCATGGGAAAAAAGTAGGCGACCCATCGAGGGTCAATCCCATTAGTTTCGTTCGGTTGGGAACTATAAAATGGATTAGTGAGCCAACTTAATGAGCCAACATTGTCAACGGGTTGTCAGGCTAATGTCAGCCCAATGCCACATCCGATTGCTTTACTTAAGATAATCTTGCTGAAGAGCCTCTAGCTTTATCGTTTGTTTTAATCCGTCTTGACTCTGTATTCTTTGAGCTTCCATGAACTTCCCTACTCAAAATCCCCATCCCGCTCCGGTCCGTCGCTTTAAGACGCGTCTAACGAGGTTACTTCAGATTTTTGTAATCGGGTTTGTTTTGCTGTTCGCGACGGTGGCCTATGGCCGAAAGATTGAACCGGGCTGGATTGAGATTGTCCAAGTCCCGGTCACGCTGCCCCATCTCAGCGCTGAATTTGAGGGTTATCGGATTGTCCAGATTACAGATGTTCATGCCGATCGATGGATGACGCGCGATCGGATTGCCCAGATTGCGGAGCAGATGAACCAGCAACATCCTGACCTCATGGTTTTAACTGGAGACTATGTGACGGACGATCCTGAAACCTATGCATCGGCCTTAAAAGGATTTGAGGGACTTAAGGCGACAGATGGCGTGCTGGCCGTCCTCGGAAATCACGATCAATGGTCTAATCCGCAGATCATCAAAGCGGCCCTAGAGCAGAATGGCATCCAAGTGCTCAAAAACGAAGTCATTACGATCGATCATAAAGGCGGCACGCTTCAGATTGCCGGAGTGGGGGATGTCTGGAGTGGAGAGCATGATCTGATGAGCGTTCTTCAACAGCTATCGGGGACATCCGCTGCGATTATGCTGGCCCATGAACCTGATTTTGCCGACGAGACTGCTGCAACTGGGAAATTTGACCTCCAACTCTCAGGTCATTCCCACGGTGGACAGGTTAAAATTCCCTTCCTAAAACGGGTCACGCCAGTACTAGGGCATAAGTACCCGATCGGTCAGTATCAAGTAGGTGATTTGATCCAATACACCAGCCGAGGTGTGGGGGTCTCGGGGTTACATGTTCGGTTTAATTGTCGTCCTGAAATCACGGTGATCACCCTTCATATGCCGCAAAAAATAGGACAGGTGATTTCTTAGGGTTGTGTGGCATTGACCCGGTTCGCCAGCGATCAACCCCAAAAACCATTTTTCTACGCTGCGATCGATTTACAAACTAGACCCTTCTCACGCAGACGACGCTCTTCAACCAACGATCGACGCGCATCCATTACATCCGGAATCCAATAGGAAATGCGATCGTCCGTTTTAGGTAATACTGCAATATTCGGAATCTTGAAGGCTCGCCGACCTAGTTTGATCCAGTCGCCGATGACATGAACATATAGAAGATAACCCGTTCGGTTGTCCCAGAATTGATGAGTGTCCGTGTCGATCGCCGCTAACCGCTGATTGACCCAGCTCGATCGAAACTTCGCATAGTGGTCTGAAGACATAATGAGTTCGATTTCTGGACCGCGTTCGCCCGGTCTCGGAACAGCACTAGGACTCAACGGATCTTTCAAGGCCAGTGCGCCATCTCCCATCACAGCATGTTCTATTTGCATTCGCCGTAGACTGCGACTTACCAAAATTAAACTGTCTACCAACGAATTTCGTTGGGAATATAGAACTGGGGGACGATCGGTTGTTTGAATAGGCGCTGTAATGGTTCTAGGCTGATTTTCGTAGCTCATA
Organism: Synechococcales cyanobacterium; assembly: GCA_043764895.1. Lineage (GTDB taxonomy): Bacteria > Cyanobacteriota > Cyanobacteriia > Leptolyngbyales > Leptolyngbyaceae > JAAFJU01. Next base: position 7,695 of record JAYUJY010000280.1, read on the forward strand.
AAAAACCTGTTAGATCATTTAGATGACGACATTGTGTCAACTTAATAGCGCAACATCAAAAAAGAGGGAACAAAAAAGTCTGGCTGAAGTAGATTAGATCTAAAGTTAAGTTCGCTTGATGAGGCAGAAGTCAGAAAATAACGTCTCCTCGCCTTACAGTACCCAAGTCATAAAAACCTCTACATCACCCGATCGGGTAAACATGAAACCACCCATTTAGGGATGACTTATTCTAATGAACGGCCAATTATTTTACAAGGAATATGATTTATAATTTAAGTGTTTATGCCTAAATCCATGCTAAAACTTTAATCATAATTTAATAATTCCCCAATTAATTGATCAATATCATACAGGCAAAAATTTCTTGACTTAATCACTTTTTCTGGCCATCTGGGAACTGTGAGTCGAGATGACATCGTGGACAATGCCATCCTGGACAATTTTTAGCGTTCGTCCACGCCAAACAACATTGCGACCGAAGCATCCGACAAGCCAAATCCAAAAACTTAATGCATCTCGAAAGAATAGCAGGGGAAGCCACCGAAGGAGCCAAGGAGCACCTATGGTCAAACAGGCAATCAATGCCTGGATGTACCGGATCAACAATATACTCTCTGCTATGGTTATTATAGGGTAATCACTGTTTTTTGCAAAGCACAGTAATAGGATACCGTAAAGTGATCCGTAGCAAAAAAGCATAGTGTAATAAACAATGCCCTTATTAAATCGGATTGTTCTAGACCAGCGCAGTTCTCTTTGATACAAGTCAATGAGGTTTTCTTGGCCCGTATCAGATTCCAAAACCTGATGGAACAGCTCAACGCGACCTCCGCTTTCGGCGACCCGTTTGCCCAGGTTATAGTCAGATCCAATCCGATCGAGGTGTAATCCACCCGCTTTAGCCAGCGTCTGCTGAGACATGGCCATGGTCATCCCGATCGCAAATCGAAGTCCCCCGTCAAGCTTTCGTGCGATCAAGGCACTCGGAATAAAATCACAGCACCGGGCCAGTGAAGCCAATGCGCTTCCAAGATGTTGCGGATTGTGGGCGATGAAGGCGCAGGTAATCAGGTCGGCGCGATCGTCCACTAGCGGTGCGACAACATCATGAAGATAGGTGGGCGAGACTCGAATGTCACTATCGGCAAACACGATCCAATCGTAGCGGACTTGTTCAAGCAAATAACTTAGGGTGCTGTCTTTGTAGTTGACCCCGCGCGGTGGCAAATCGATAAACAGCCGGACCAGCCGATCGCCATACATCGCCTGTAATCGTTGCAGTGTGGGAATGGCCGGGTCGTTGGGATCTGCAATGCCGAACAGGATTTCGTAATGTTCACAATCGATTTGATGACAAAACGATGACCAGTTTTCCCACGCACTACGGTCCATTCCACAAATAGGAATCAACAACGAAACGCGATCGACAACCACATCACGATCGTCAATAGGCGTGCGGTTAAAAAAATCAACGGTGCAGTAAATGCAAGCGAGATAGAAAGCCAACGATCCTAGAAGCAGAATTAAGCATAAGGTTTGCGCAACGGTAACCATCACAGCTTCACACCACCCAACCCGGCAATAACCTGCTCCAGCCCAAGCACAACGCGGGTCAGCCGATCGAGGTCAAGTGTCTCAACCGTATCTTGGGGCGTATGGTAATGGGGAGTGCGGAAGTTAGCCGTATCGGTCACCATGAGCGCAGGGTAGCCATACTTCCAGAAGGATGCATGATCGGACCGACCGATCGCACCGATCGCTTCCGGGAGTGCAATGCCTTCAGACGGCACTGTGGCGGTTTGTCTAAATACAAGCAGCGATGTTTTTAGCAGTTCTCGGGACTTTAAATTACTAATAAAACCGATGAAGTTTCCCTGGTTTGGATACATCCCATTCACGGGTACAGGATATTGTTGACTGTTGGGCCGATCGCTGTAGTATCCCAGCATTTCTAAGCTGAACATTCCTAGAATGTTTTCCTTGCGATCGGCGACCTGTTTTGCGTAGACGCGGCTTCCCATCGTATCGGTTCCTGCAAACGGTTGCTCTTCATTGGTAAAGGCGACAAATCGGAGTGTTCGCGCAGGTTTAGTTTGACCAAATCGTTTTGCCAATTCCGTAATCGCTGCAATCCCCGTTCCATCGTCATCTGCGCCGGGACTCCCCGGAACGGTATCGTAATGGGCGCTGATTAAAATGATTTGTTCAGGATGTTCAGATCCTTTGATTTCGGCGATGCGGTTTTCGTATTGTCTCTCGTTAATCAGGTAGGACTGCACATCCGCAAACGTCGGCGCGAGCAAGGCGATCGTTTTTTCGAGGGATCCAGGATTTTGGTCATTGCGGGGACCGATCGATTCGAGATTTTGCAGCGTTTGAGTGAGGGCAATTTTTAACGATTCTTCCGCCGGGGTGAATAGCGGCGGTGTTCCTGAAAAAGACGCACTCGGCATCCAAATCGTCAGCAGCCATGCCGCAATCAGGGCGATCGTTGTTGGGATGATTGAAAAAATTGAGAAGAGGGCGATCGTTTGTTTTTTGAGAGGCTTTTGGGTCAGCTTTTGGGTCATTAATCCACCTTCCGCATCGGCGCAATTCGAGGGTCCAAAATCTTATGGCCCGATTGCGGAAATTTAATCCCTAAATGCAACTTAGTCGCCGACGCAAACACATGGGTTACGGTCCCCACCCCAAACGATTCATGCATTACCTTATCGCCCATCACCCAATCGGTCGGGTCATTATCCCGAGGCTTGAACTTCTCCTTAGGCGTCGCTGCGGCCTTGCCCCCCTGCGCAAACTTCTTCGGAATCGCCGCCGCATTATTGGTCTCTAACAGGTCAGGCGGTAACTCCGCCAAAAACATCGACGGCTGCGCAGGTTCCCGGTTTCCATAAAGCCGTCGTGCCCGCGCGTGGGAAATAAACAACCGCTCCTGCGCCCGCGTAATCCCCACATAGCACAGCCGCCGCTCCTCCTCAATCGCACCAGGATCGTCCAACGATCGATAGCTCGGAAACAACCCCTGCTCTAGCCCCACCAAGAACACCACCGGAAACTCCAAGCCCTTCGAGGCGTGCAGCGTCATAAGAGACACTTTTTGATCATCCGTGTTGTTGTTGTCCATATCCGATGAGAGCGCCGCACTGGCCAAAAACCCCGTCAGTGACTTATCTTCAGCGCTGTCTTCCTCAAACTGCAACACCGCGTTGTACAGCTCCTGGACGTTCTTAAGCCGATCTTCCGCTTCCTCCGTGGATTGCAGCTTCAGGTCATCCACGTAGCCCGAATCCTTCAAGATTTCCTGTACCAACTCCGAAGCTGAAACCGTGTCTCTCCGATTTTGGGCCGCTTGGATGACTTCAGCGAACTTCAGCACGCCTTTCGCCGATCGCCCAGCCAAAGTCCGCACCGACGTTTCATCCTTCAGGATTTCCCACAGCGGCACTCCTAGCTCCACCGCCGCCCGCACTAGGCCATCGATCGTCGATTTCCCCACCCCGCGCCGAGGGGTATTAATCACTCGCAGCATACTGACCGAATCGGACGGGTTGGCCACTGCTCTGAGGTAAGCCACCACGTCCTTGATTTCTTTGCGATCGTAAAACCGCAATCCCCCAATCACTTTATACGGAACCCCAGCCCTGACGAGCGATTCCTCCAGTGCCCGAGATTGCGCATTTGTGCGGTAGAGGATGGCAAATTTTCCGAAGTCGAGTTCAGGATTATTGCGTTCTAAGGATTCAATTTGTTGGCGTACAAACTCCGCTTCGTCGATTTCGTCTTCGCAGCGATGACAATAAATAGATTCGCCTTCGCCGCGTGTGGGTTTGAGCACCTTATCGATCCGTTCAGTATTGTGCTCAATCAGCGCATTCGCCATTTGCAAAATATTAGCGGTCGATCGATAGTTTTCTTCCAGCTTCACCATGGATTCCGTTTCGTCATCTTTCAGGCCATCCCCGAAGTCATCCTGAAACCCCATCAAAATGGTGAAATCCGCACTACGAAAGGAATAAATCGACTGATCGGCGTCGCCCACCACGAAGATCGATCGATAGTCCCAGGCGTTGAACGTTGCGGGATCTTCTCCATTGGTCGTCAGCATTTGGATCAAGTCGTACTGCGTTCGGTTGGTATCTTGATACTCGTCCACGAGAATGTGTCTAAAGCGTTTGTGCCAGTAACCGCGAACCTGTTCATTTTGTTTAAATAATTTGACGGGCATTAGGATTAAATCATCGAAATCCAATGCATTGTTCTCAGAGAGCCGATCGAGATAATGCGTGTAGATGTCTGCAATCACTCGACCCCGGAAATTACTTTGCTCCTGTTCAACTTCTTGCGGTGACAACCCTTTATTTTTAGCGTTGCTAATGGCGTACCGCATCGCGCGCGGTTCAAATTTCTTTTCGTCCAGATTCAGCTTGTTAATCACGATGTCTTTAATGACACCCAGCACATCGGATTCGTCAAAAATTGAGAAGGTCTTCGTCCATTTTCGACCTTTGGGGTCTTGGTATTTTTCAATGTCAAATCGCAAAATTCGGCAACATAATGCGTGAAATGTGCCAACCCAAAGGTCTTTGGTGATGGTTTTGTAAACCTGCGATCGCAATTTTGTTTGTTCAGACGGCGACAAAGCATCGAGGGGTTTGCCGTGGGTCGCTTGGGCCTGCTGGTCGGCAAACAGGCGTTCTACCCGCTCTTTCATTTCCTTCGCCGCCTTGTTTGTAAAGGTGACGGCGAGAATATTTTCCGGATCGACGTGGTGCGTCAGGACGAGGCTAGCAATGCGGAAGGTCAGGGCGCGAGTTTTGCCAGAGCCTGCCCCGGCAACCACCAACAGCGGTCCGCAGTAATGCTCCACGGTTTGGCGTTGGGAGGGGTTGAGGTGGGCAAGGGAATCGGTAAACTGCGACATGGTGGCGAGGGATATTCAGGCCGTGAAACAGCGAAGACCTAATTTGTAGCACGATACCGTTTTACTGAGGTCGTTGCAACATTCCGATCGCTCCCTCGTCCTTCAACGCTGAAGAACAAGAGATTTCGATCGCCTACTCTGCAACTACACCGCAACTGCTTTTTTCGTCGGCACCGCTTGGGCAAGCGATCGCAACATATCGATCGTCACCTCAAAATCCACACAGGCGTCGGTGATACTTTGTCCGTAGGTTAACTTAGACAAGTCATCCGGAACTGACTGATTTCCTGCCACAAGATGGCTTTCGATCATGACGCCCATGAGATGCGGCGATCCCTTCGCAAGTTGTTCCGCTATGGCCGCAAGCACAATCGGCTGATTGCGATAATCCTTAGAACTATTGCCGTGACTACAATCCACCATCGATCGTTCACACAATCCCTGACGCTTCATTTCCGCTGCGGCCTTAGCTAGAGAGTCGAAGCCATAGTTCGGCCCACCCTTCCCGCCTCGGAGCACTAAGTGACAGTCTGGGTTGCCCGTGGTCGCGACAATGCTGGCTAATCCTTCGGTATTAATTCCCAGAAAACGGTGCGGATGCTGGGCCGAGAGCACCGCATGAATCGCGACCTCAAACCCGCCATCGGTTCCATTTTTAAACCCAACGGGCATGGACAATCCTGACGCCATTTCGCGGTGAGTCTGGCTTTCCGTGGTCCTCGCTCCAATAGCCGTCCAAGACACCACATCGCCAATGTACTGCGGGATAATAGGATCCAGTAGCTCCGTTGCGCTGGGCATTCCCATTTCGGCGAGGTCCAACAGCAGCGTTCGTGCCATTCTAAGACCCGTGTTGATGTCGTAGGACTCGTCAAGATGGGGATCGTTGATCAAGCCTTTCCAGCCCGTCGTGGTGCGCGGCTTTTCAAAATAAACTCGCATGACAATTTCAAGCTTGTCTTTGAGTTCTTCGCGCAGCGGCATCAGTTTTTCACCATACTCGCGCGCGGCCTTAATGTCGTGAATGGAACACGGTCCTACAATCACGAGAAGCCGATCGTCGTCCTCTTGACGCAAAATCTTCCGAATTCGATCGCGGGTTCCAGCCACAACCTGGGCGGCGGCTTCAGTGATGGGAAGTTCAGACTTTAGGTGTTCTGGCGTCATCAATGCCCGAGTTTCAGTAACATGCAAATCACTCGTCTTAAGCATAAATTCTGGGTTTGAGCGCCCTAATCGCAGGTAAACAGTTCGTACAGTTCATGGGGCGATCGCGTCGTCCCTAGTCCTAATCACTCTAAACCTTTATGGATCACTCTTGAAAAATACGAGACTCCATATTGTGCGAGACCCCGTTAAGGGATGAATTCCCGAAGCCGTTCCAATACCATCGCATCTACAATAATGACAACCGCTATGGAGTCCTTCATCATGCCCTACAGTCATTTTAAGACCCTATCCAGCGCGATCGATGCCTTTGAACTTGAACTTCATGAGACCCCATTTTTCCCTGAATTAAAACCGATCGTGCCGTCTGAGACGTTACGCCTTGCGCTAGAGGATTCCTTGCCAACAGTGGCTGTCTCTAGTGAGAAGGCCCGATCGGAAGGTTTAATTTATCCAGTCTTAATGGAAGCTCGACGAATTTTGGACAGACAAGTTTCGCTCTTTTCGGGGGAAGAGTTTATGGTGGATGAAGCAGCGGGACTGACGGGAATTGTGGATTTTCTTATAAGCCGATCGCCACAAATTAGCGCCATTCAAGCGCCTGCGATCGTAGTTGTGGAAGCCAAAAAAGCGGATCTGCGGTCGGGGTTCGGTCAATGTGTGGCGGAAATGGTTGCTGCCGATCGGTTTAATCACCGTAAGAATAAGCCAATCGATCGAGTCTATGGGATCGTTACTAATGGCACTCAGTGGCGATTTTTACAATTGCAAAACATCGCGCTAAAAATGGATTTATTCGATTATCCATTAGTACCGATCGATCGACTTTTAGCGCAGTTGTGCTGGATACTCCGAGAAGGATAAAGGAGCGATTCCCGTTCCGGGAGGCTTTGCCAACGCACCTGCGCAAGAAAAAGCTTAACGTTCCTTCGATCACCATTATGGTTTTGCGTTGGAGTTCCTTTTGGGTGGGGATGTCGTCACAGAGTTTACGATCGTTAGTGGAGTATCAAGTGTTACTCCAAGATATATTGGTATGGTTTGAGCTATGAATTGTATGATGAGAGGAGCATTTGAGGATTTTGCAGATGAGCATTACGTTAAAGTCTTTTAAGCCAGAGGTCGAAAGCTTTGTGCAACAAGAGCTAGCGTCTGGTCGTTATGAAAGTCTAGATGAGGTGATTGAGCAGGCATTGGCGCTGCTGGAAAAACGATCGCGCTATGATGAGTGGGTCATTGAGATGCGATCGGAGGTGGATGGGGCGATCGGACAACTCGATCGGGGTGAAGGGGTTGATGGTGATGTGGTGATGGCGGAGATGTTTGGTCGGCTTTATGGTACGTCAGGAAATCTATAACGATGTCTCAACGGATTATTGCACCTGACGCAATTCGCGATCTCAGAGAGATTGCTGATTATTATGCGATTCACAATGTGGAGGCTGGAGAACGCATTCTGAAGGAGTTCAACAAACAATGTGTCTATTTGGTTCAGTTTCCGATGATGGGTCGGAGTTATGAGTCGGTTCGTCCAGGGTTGCGGGCGGTGCCAATGGCTGATTATTTATTGTTCTATCGGATTCTGGAACCTGGGCTAGAGGTGGTTCGAGTGATGCATAGAAATAGGGATTGGCGATCGGTGCTGGAAGCAGATTAATCAACATTTTGAGCCGCCGATCGTGCCCACACACGAGGAGGGCGATCGCACCTTCGATCGCCCTTATGGGTTTGCGTTGGAGTTACTTTTGGGTGGGGATGTTGAGAGTGGAGTTTGCGATGGGTGCGCTATGATTAGGGCGTGACATGGCTTAATCATCATGGTTGAAAATTCTGGAAATCCTGATGGCGAAGGAGATCAACCAGGTGATTCGCTTCCCTTACCTGTCAAAGGGCAGACCTTCAGAGGTGGATCTAAACGGCGAAGGGATAATTGGTATGGTTACAACGATTCTGATTTTCAACGGTGGTGGCATAGAAGTCCGGATGGTAAACGATCCTACGGTGGTCGAGATATTGACAATGCTGATGAGGCAAAACAAATCTATGAAGATTGGATTCTGAAGGGCAAGCCAATCGTGAAGTGATTTAGATCAAATTTATTCAATTGGCAGGGAACACTATGACGACTCAAACTCTTGTTCATTCTGATTCTTCAACGATCGCAGATGTCAATAGTTCAACTTTAGTGGTTGATTCACTCCATCATTTAGGTCAATCGGACGATCATCAGTTTGTTCCTCTTCTGATAGAAGTCTTACAGACAACGGTAAATCCATTGATTTGGAATGCGGCGGCGATCGCTTTAAGTGATTTGGGTGATCCGATCGCAGTACAACCCATTTTAACATTGCTCAAAGATCCGAAGACTGATGGGTTTAGAGGAACGCTTTTGTATGCATTGAAGAGCTTTGATTGTCGATCGATCGTGTTGGACTTGGTGGGGATGATGGCGGGTGGAAATTTTGAGGTGAGTGAACAGGCGTTTTCAATGGTGGAGGACTGTGCGGAGATGCTGGAGGTTGATGAGGTGAAGCAGGTGCAACGATCGGTAGCTGAATTTATGCCTCAGGTTTCAGAGGAGAAACAGGCATTGCTTCAGGATCTGTTGTCTTTGTTTGAATGATGAATGATTGAGAGGAGGGCGATCGTAAACAATTGCTCTAAATCCAGAATAGCGAAACGGGATAGTCTACAAATACGTGATCACGACTTACCAGTTGCAATTGGTTTGTGATAGCTTGGGAAATAATGATGCGGTCAAATGGATCTCGGTGATGTAGTGGTAATGCTAAATACTGCCGAGTGTCGTTGAATTCGATCGGAAGTATGGCGATTCTAAACTGGATAAGTGCCGATCGAAGATCGTCAAATGGGTAGGCAAGATTCAATTTGCCGATCGTGATTTTGATAGCTATTTCCCACAGACTAGCAATGCTGAGATAAAGGGTGTTTTCAGTGGATTCTAAAACATCTCCCATGAATGATGAGAGGCTAGGATTATCTTCCAGATACCAGAGGATGACGTGAGTATCGAGCAATAGATTCATAAAGTTGAGATTATCTATAGTCCTGAAGATCGTCTAAGGGCGCATCAAAGTCTTCTGACATCTTGATTTTTCCTTTCCATGCACCCAGTCCACCTCGTCGCTTGATGGTAATGGAGGGGGTTAGTTTCTGATGTCGATCGGCTAAAAATTCGGCGTAGTGGAGGACTTCTTCCTGTAGAGATTCTGGAAGTTGGTTGAGGGTTTCGACGATCGTGGTTTGCAGCATGTTTTTTAGGGATGATCGGTTATATCTATTATGCCAAATTCCTAGGGAAAATCGCACTTTCGATCGTCGTTATGGTTTCGCGTTGGGGTTACTTTTGGGTGGGGATGTCGAGAGTGGCGTGTACGATCGTGTTTTCAGTGTTGACTTGGGGAGGGCGATCGGTGCTAACCCATGACAGGAGAATTTTGCGCTATTTTATAAAGAGCGCAGTTTTCTGGAGTATGAGCGATGGTTTCTAAGATTTGGCAGTTCTTGACGACAGATGTGCGGGAACTGGATTGGAAACGGGGCGCGGAAGTGACGAAGACGGGGGCAGATGCGGGAAAGGCTGTGCTGGATCTGGCGAAGGCGGTTCAGGAGAAGAAGGGCGATCTGATTAAGTTGCAGGAATCGATCGGACCTTATATCGGTGAGATTTCTTCGTTGTTGGATGTGTTGAATTCGCCGATCGCTGTGGTAGTGAAGGATGCGATTCCGTTTGCGCCGATCGCGGTGACGATGATGCAGTTGATCTGTGATGCGACGAAGCAGGACCCGACGCTGGAGCAATGTGTGGCGTTGATGAGTCAGGCGGCGTATTTGGAGAGCTTTCGGGCGTTGGTGAAGGGTGATGCGGCGTTGGTGGCGCGGATGGATGGCCGATTGGTGTCGGATGAGGTGAAGGCGAAGATTAAGAAGGTGGGCGATCTGAGTTTGGATCGGGGTGAGGCGAGTCGGGCGATTACGGAGTTTGCGCAGACGGACTTGGCGAAGGGCTTTAGGGTGGCGCTGGTGGCGCGGTTAGTGGATGGGGGAATGGAACAGGCTGAAGCGGAAACGTTGGCGCAGCGGGTGGCTTGGAATACGCCGCGATTTTTCAATGAGGTTGTGGCGGAGGCGAAATATAAGACATTGGCGGAGATGTTTAGTAATGGCGGGCGGGAGACGCTGGAACGCTATGGGAGTGTCGATCGGTATCTCCGTGAGAAGATTGCGCCGTTGCCGGGGGAGATGGTTTTTGATGAGACGGATTTGAGTTATGCGGAGATTTATGTGCCATTAAAGGTTCAGTTGCTCAAGCAGGATGGGCAAAAGGATGATTCTCAGGCGATCGTTCCAATTGAGTTCAAGATTTTAGAGTTGTTGTTGTCGATCGAGCAGAAAGAGCTGCAGATTGTATTTTTGCAAGGGGATGCGGGACAGGGGAAAAGTGTGTTTTGTCGGATGTTTGCCGATCGGGTCAGGCGGGAGTTATTCCCGAGTTTTACGCCGATTTTGATTCGGCTTCGGGATTTGAGAACGCTGGCGGTGAATCTGACAGAAACACTAGAGGCATATCTTCAGCATTCAGAATTTGTTACGGATGATAGCGGCTGGTTATCCGATCGAAATCAACGGTTTTTGTTTTTGTTTGATGGGTTTGATGAGTTGCTGTTGCAGGGTGGTGTGAAGAGTGGTGAGACGGGTGGGTTGAAGGAGTTTTTGGATCAGGTGGTGCAGTTTCAGAAAGGGAGTCATCATCGGTTTGTGATTACGGGTCGTCCGTTGTCCTTGCAGGGGATCGATCGCACGATTAGCCAAAGCAAAAATCTGGTGCGGTTGGCGTTGTGTCCGATGCAGGACGGGGATTTGGCGAAGTGGTCTGAGCAGTGGGCGGCGAAGTTTGGGGCGGATGAGTGTGATGCATTTGGTCAATTTCTGGCGGCTTGTCCAGAGGATGTGAGTGGGAAGCTTGCACGGGAGCCATTGCTTTTGTATATGCTAGGGCGAATGCATCGCGATCGTGCAATTTCGGCGGTGGAGTTGCAAGGGACATCGGGAATGCGATCGAAAGTCCGAATCTATGATGAAGCGATCAAATGGGTCTTAGAGAAACAGCGAAATGATGAGAATTCTCGTCTGACGGGATTGGATTGCGGTCAGCTTCGACAATTACTAACGGAAGCGGCGTTGTGTGTTGTGCAATCGGGAAATGAAACGGCACAAGTCAAAATGGTGGAGATGCGACTGGCAAAGGATAGTAATAATCCGATCGCTGAGTTGATTGCCCAATCTCGCAAATCGTCTGACGTGAGTGAACAGAAGGCGTTGAACAACTTACTGACGACGTTTTATATTAAACCTGCGGCAGATGATCAGGAAGGGTCGATCGAATTCGCGCATAAGAGTTTTGGGGAGTTTTTGTTTGCGGAGCGGTTGAAGGAGGCGATCGAGGATTGGTCAAAACCGGGAGAACGGCGGCGAGGTCAGTATTTGGTGCCGGATGAAGAATTGCATTGGGAGATTTATGATTTTCTGGGCTATGGCGGACTGACCAAGGAAGTCATGGATTACCTGATGGTGATGTTAGAGGATAGTTCGGAATGGAATCCTGTGATTTTATTTGAACGGTTGAATGATTTCTGGGAACGTTGGTGTGATGGGGAATTCATTGATGGGGCACCTGAAAACTTGCCTCAGAAAAAGATGCGGTTATTAAGGGAGCAGATGCCCGATCAGGAGCCTGCCTTGGGTTTGCGTCAGGTTGATGTATTTTCTGGACTAAATGTTCTCATTCTTCTATTGTCTTTACATCGTTATGCTCAAGATCAAATTGAGTTAAAAGATAAAATTCATTTTCATCCCAGTGGACACAGTAGGCCAAGCTTCGAGAATCCATTCACGAGACGGTTGTCTAAAGTGATTCACTACACTGATTGCTTGATCTTGGGAAGCTTTAAATCGATCGTAGGGTACTGTCTTGGCGGCGCAGATCTCAGCAGTGCAGATCTCAGCAGTACAGACCTCAGCAGTGCAAACCTTAGTAGAACAGACCTTAGCAGCGCAAACCTCAGCAGTGCATATCTCAACAGTACAAACCTTAGCAGTGCAGACCTCAGCAGAACAGATCTCAGCAGATCATATCTTAGCTTCGCAAACCTCAGCTACACAAACCTCAGCAGTGTAAACCTCAGCAGTGCAAACCTCAGCAGTGCAAACCTCAGCAACGCATATCTCATCAATGCAGACTTCAGAAACGCATACCTTGAAGATATTTGCTGGAATGAGAATACAAACTGGAAAGACATAATAGGATTAAAAACTGCTCGCAATGTTCCTGAAGCATTAAAACAACAGTTAGGGCTTTAGGAATGGAGAATTTAGAATTGTGAAGGGAATGGGAGGACGATTCTCGATCGGTTGAGAACCATAGAGAGTCGATCGTAGTCAAATGCAGCGTCTGAAATTGTGGCTGTGGTCTGACTGCGGAGACGATCGCATCCGACTATAATGTGAAACAGAAAGAACATACGATCGCGCTTCAGAACATATGCTGGAATCGATCGCAGAAATTATCGCAGGAGGAACACGATGACGATCGCTGAACAAATTTATACATTGGTGAAAACGTTGCCACAGGACGAAGCGAATGAAATCCTGACGTTCGCTGAATTTATCAAAAGTAAGCGTGAAAATGGTGTACAACCCACTGACCCAGAAGAACACCAAATGCCATGGCCTGAATTGGTTTGCTCTCTAGCAGGCGCTTGGGCAGATGATTTTCCTGATCTAGAGACCATTCGTATTGGGGTGGGTCAGGACATTCCCAGAGAGAACCTTTGAATGTACATCCTGGATACAAATACATTGATTTATTACTTCAAAAATCAAGGTAACGTTGCTCAAAATCTTGAGGTAGTTCCTCCCGAAGATATTGTAATTTCTACGATCGTCGTTACAACTTGACTTGGCTCAACAACGGCTAATTTCGACAGTAAAACCTGAGCCGATTTTCCGCCGCGATCGAAAACACTAATGTAATCAGTATCGAGAATATACATCTTCACACGTTGGAAGGAGATTCTGGATTACGAAGCGACTCTCGATAGGTTTGACCCATTTGCATCGCCTCATCATAAATGGGATCATCAGCAAACTGACCTAAAATGTTCTCCCACCAAGGTTTTGGCTGATTCAGCCGGACCTCTGTTTTGAGCTGAAGAACCTCAGCTTCTAGCGTCGCCAGTCGGGTTTCAATTTCAGCGTTTGACATAAGGCTTACCTCCATTTTATTAGATCTAAGTTTAGCACGGGGGTAAAACTGACCTCCCGTCCATACCCGATCGACCTAAGACGAAAGAATCGCCCTGCCTGAAACATTTGAGATCGTTGCAATAAAAAGGGCAGGACGCTCACATCTTACTGCTTGCTATCCTGCCTGCCTTCGTCATTCATTCACCTGTGACTACTACAGTAAAGCGCGGGTTTGTCAGTCACATGGTGGTGATGTGAAATCACTGTGTCAGCTTTGGGCGACTGATGTTCGCCAACAGACTGAATAAAACAGCATCTAAACGGCGCAATCCCCTTAACTTCAATAGGACAAACAGCGTCAAAACCCGAAGCGCAGCGATCGCAATAGTGACGAGTTTGACCGACAGAAGGGTAACGGGTGACAAACCCTACTGAGTCTTCATTCTAGCTTCAACTCACTCGCCTCATAACCTCCGTAAAACCACGGTGTTTCTAGATTGTAATGTTTTGAGGATTCCGTTGTTCTAACGAGGGGTTTATGAAGTTTTTATTTAAATTGAGAGACATTAGAGTTTCCTAACTTGCGATCGCGCCTCAAACTCATCTAAATTTTCTGATTTATTTTCTGTTAGAGGGCGTTTAAAAGTCAAAGGAGGTATGAGGCATTTATGCTAACCTTCGGAGCATATTCCAAATTATGGCAAGGTCAGTAGTGCCAAGGCAACTTCCCGATTTTGCCTCAGGACGGAAGGCTTTGATTAATTCAAATTCGTCAAGACTTAAATTACTCGGGTAAGATGAAGACGTTGTTTTTTGGGAGCTACGTGTATATACGTCTTTAAGCCTATACCCGGAGAACTTTTTTTACCCAAATCTCAACTTTTCAAACATCCTCTTAACCATTTGCTACGCGATAAGTCGGGCAATCGAAGGTTTGCTCGCTTATTGATGCACTTTACCCGAACGCTCATATATGCTAAGTTCTTCATCTAATGCAACGACTCTAACCACGGATCTATCGCCGATTAAGGCATCGAATCTATTACGACCACCGAGTTCTCCTTTCCTAGGATCGGGGTTAAAAGCTGAATACTTTGATGATGGAAACTTTACCCAATTGAAAGTCACTCGAACCGATGCAACGGTCAATTTTAATTGGGGACAGGGATCGCCGGATACACAGATTGCACCGGATACCTTCTCCGTGCGATGGACGGGTCAGATACAAGCTGCCTACAGCGAAGCTTACACTTTTTACACTACGGGGGATGATGGCATTCGACTGTGGGTGAATGGTCAACAAATTATTAATGGCTGGCGCGATCAGTCGGCAAAGGAGTATGCCGGAACAGTTTCCCTGACAGCCGGACAGAAGTACGACATCAAACTGGAATATTATGAAAATGGCGGCGATGCTTTAGCGAAGTTAGCTTGGTCCAGTGCCCAACAAGGTTGGCAAATCATTCCCCAGTCACAACTGTTTAGTTCCAATCCAATCCCTAATCCCAATCCAATCCCTAATCCCAATCCAATTTCTAATCCCAATCCAATCCAAACGGGATTGTTTAACTATAGTGAAGCGTTGCAAAAATCGGTCTATTTTTACGATGCGCAACGATCGGGCATTCTCCCGACGAATAACCGCATTGAATGGCGGGGCAACTCGGGTCTAACTGACGGGGCAGATGTAGGAAAAGATCTCACAGGCGGCTTCTTGGATGCGGGCGATAAGATCAAGTTCAGCCGCACGATCGCCTATACGGCTTCTACACTGGCTTGGGGAATGTTAGAAAGTCCAGACGCTTATAGTCGCAGTGGGCAACAGGGCTATCTCCTTGAGAATATCAAATGGGCCACGGACTACTTGTTAAAAGCCTTTACAAACGATCAGGCGGGTCAATACGAGTTTTATACGCAAGTCGGTCAAATGATTGACACCCCGCGCGGCGATCACCAGAATTGGGTCGCGGCAGAAGTCGCAGCGGAAGTGAGCGATCGCCCGTCATACAAAATTAATACCCAGACCCCCGACAGCGCGATCGCTGGACAAACCGCTGCCGCCTTTGCCTCAGCTTCTCTTCTATTTCGACAGACGGGCAATGTAGCCTATGCAGATTTGTTATTAGACAAAGCCAAGCGAATGTTTGATTTCGGCGATCGCTATCGAGGGATGAACGCACAGGTCGCTGCCAATGGGAGCCAAGACACATCGTCACCTTATACCGATTGGAATTATTATGATGAACTGGTCTGGGGGGCAACATGGATTCACAAAGCGGAGATAGTTAAGAACGGTACTTATGGCAACGCCTTTTTAG
The DNA here is from genome assembly GCA_043764895.1 of Synechococcales cyanobacterium. GTDB lineage: Bacteria > Cyanobacteriota > Cyanobacteriia > Leptolyngbyales > Leptolyngbyaceae > JAAFJU01. Next base: position 23,373 of record JAYUJY010000280.1, read on the forward strand.
CCCGTGCAGAACAACTTTACACCGATGGCGCGGGTGCTATGCGTAATAGAGTCGATGTGCCCTACTCCTGGCAGTCTGTGGATAAAGGCGCAGATGTTCTTCTAGCCGGACTGAGTAGCAATCCGACTATCTACCGGACCGAAATTCAAAATCATCTCGATTACTGGACTACCGGATACAATGGCCGAACCATTCAGAAAAGTCCGGGGGGCATGGGTATTCAAGATCCGTGGGGAACCCTGCGATATTCGACGACTCAGGCATTTGTGGCATTGGCCTATAGCGATCGGGTCACGAATGCGGAACAGAAAGCGAAGTATCAAGACTTTGCCTTGAAGCAAGTGAACTATGCGCTGGGGGACAATCCCACAGGACGTAGTTATATGATCGGATTTGGCCCCAATCCCGTGCAAGCGGTTCACCATGCAACGGCAAATGGTCCTTGGGCCGGGTGGGATCAATACAATTCCAACGGTCGTCCACGTCATGTGCTCTATGGTGCGCTAGTGGGCGGACCTAATGCCCAGGACCAGTACAGCGAAGATATGACGAATTACCAATCGACCGAAGTGGCAATCGACTACAATGCCGGACTAACTGGAGCTTTAGCGCGGCTCTATCAAGTCTATGGCGGCAATCCATTGAGCAATTTCCCAACACCAGAGCGTCGCGATGACGAGTATTTTGTGGAGGCAAGTGTAAAGGGATCGGGCAGCAATTTCATTGAAATTGACGCGGCCATTAATAATCGATCGGCTTGGGCGGCGAGGGTGACAGCCAAATTATCGTTCCGGTATTACTTCACGATCGAACCCAATATGAATCCCAATTCATTATCGGTGTCGGTGTACAACGCCCAAGGTCAGGTGCGATCGTCCATCAAGCAGGCTCAGGGGAGTCTCTACTATGCTGATATTGATTTCTCAGGGACGAAGATCTTTCCGGGTGGCACCGATCGATCGACCGGAGTCCCCAACTACCGCAAACAGACCACCTTCCGCATTTCCGGGGTAAACAACTGGGATTCCAGCAACGATTGGTCCTATCAAGGATTATCAAACGGTGGGTTAGTCAAATCGGTCAAAATCCCCGTCTATGATAACGGGGTCAAGTTATCTGGAAATGAGCCGATTTAATGGCCCAAAGCCTGCGTGAAACGGATGTCTTAACGGCGATGACATTGAACTTTTCAGATTATGGATGGAAAGTTTAATGTCAATCATCCGATTATTCTTTGGACGATCGGATGATTTGTTTGGCGGTCCACCACCATAAATTTCGACCTTGCATTTTGTGCCAGACCCAGTATTCGCAGCCCCAGAGTAAAACCGTTGAATAATTCGATCGGGCTAGAGTATTAACAAGCACTTGCATTCGCTTGGGGGAGGCGCTTGGAAAATCAGGCTTGTCCAGGGCGACGAGTTTCCGGGGTTCCCAGGGTTCGGCTTGAGCTTCAGCAATCCAAGATTCCTTTCCCGCGTTGCTAAGTTGAATTTGCCAGTCGTTAAGCTGGTCCCAAAACGCGCGATCGGGTTCGATATACGCCCCTGAATTTCCGGCGGGGACTTTGGTATAGACATTGAAGCCCACGGCATCGGCGGTCAGTAAGCTGTTTTGAAAGGCCGGGAGGTCTTCCGCTAGTTTGGGTTTGGGTAAATGAATCGCATTGGTGAGCAAGATCTTCTGATCCTGCCAGAGCCTCGATCGCACGAGTGACACCTGCCCCTGTACAAACTCCGGACTCAAAAACCGCCCACCCGCAATCTCTAACTGCGTAAACGGCTCATTCTCGATTTGCCAATATTTGACAGCCGGGGAATAGCGACAGTGGTTGACCACTGTGTTTACAAAATTCAAGGCCAACTCTGCCACCGCTGGACTGCGCAAATCCAGCGCCCGGTCTCCTGCACCCGTCTCGTAGCGATCGCTGACCCAACTAGGAAAATGAAATTCTGGCCACCTCGGCACCTTCATGCCAACCGCTAGAACGACCTCAATCTTATAGCGTTCTGCTTCGGCTAAGAGCCAGTCTAAGGTCGAAAAATCAAACTGTCCCTGCTGGGATTCGATTTCATGCCAATACGCACAGAGCCGAATCCGATCGAACCCCAGCGTACAGATTTCACGAAACGCCGCACGAAAGTCCAAGCCGATGTAATGACATTGCAACGGGCTGAAGGTTGTTCCGAGATAAGCGGGGCGGATGAAACGCTGAAACACAGGACTAGGAGGAGATTGGGCGATCGAAATAGGCGATCGAACAGCAGAAACCAATCCGGCACTGCCCGCCGTTAATCCGGCTAGGAGAAACTGTCGTCTCGTCGATCGCATGGAACCCAGCCCTAGAAATGTAACTTTATTATTCAGTTACATCTTAGCTTAAAATTCTCGGGCTTAAAAATAAATATCCATGGTCGATCGGCCTGTGGTTTTGAGCCAGTTTTGGGCTTCGATGTAGTTATTCGGAGCCAGCAGAATGGCGCGTTTCCAGTACTCTGCGGCCTGGTCAAAGAAGTTTTCGCCCTGTTCTTCTTCCCCAAATTCTCGGGCCTGTTCGCCTTTGAAGTGGAAAATCACGGCGACGTTGTTCAAGGCTTGTGGCATCCGAGGATTAATCTCCAGGGCTTGGTTGTAGTAGCCCAGGGCTTCGTCGTGGTCGCCGTTACTGGCTTTGATCAGCCCGATATTGTAAAAAATGTAGCCGCGATCGTTGGCGTCGTCTTCGAGCTTGAGGGCTTCTTCGTAGTTATCGAGCGCCTCTGCATACTCTCCATCCGCCTGGGCCGACATGCCATCGCGGTAGTAAGCAAAGGCTTCCTTTTCTCGTTTGGTCGCGGGAAACACCTTCAGGATGATGTCCGCCATGACGGTGAAGCTTTTGTCGATGAAGTTATCGTTGCGCTGTGAACGTGGCATAGGAAGAGGTGTAAAAAGGTTGCGTTAGGATTCTGGTCTCTATTGTAGGGGCAGGACGGGGGCAAGGGGATTGAAGGTTACATGAGCGTTACATTGGGCCTCGCACCAGAGTTCATCCCTGAATCGAGTTTATTGCAGCAATCCCAGAGCAATTCGTACGATATTTCGGACTTCTACGCACAATTGATAGAACTCTTCTGCCATAATCTGATCTGCTGATTTTCCAGGATAGCGAATTTCGACAGCGGCCAAAGTCAGCAATCGTAAACGCGATCGAAATTGGTTCCACTGTGGTTCGGTCGGAATTGAGAGGTCGAGTAATACGACTAGATCATGTGTTTTTGGAAACCCAATGTTGTTTTCTTGGAGGTATCCTTTTAGGTATTTTTCAGCACATTGCTGTGCATGAAAGCAAACTCCGTCATAGCTGGGGTCTTGGGTAACTTGGACCTCCCGCGTGGCCGTCCGAAAGTCACTTTCTGCTTTGTCCACCCATTCTTGAGTCAACTGATTCATACAAAACCTTCCCTTGTGTTATGACTTCCTTTATAAAAAAATCACCGAGTACTATTCGTTCTTCTAATTGTTCTGCGGTGCGGACCAATAGATCGACTGAAAATTCTGGACTAATCTGATCTAAGATTTCTGCGGCTTTCCGAAAAGGATGACCATCAAATGGCATCACGACCAGTAAATCAACGTCAGAGTCTTCTGTGGGAGTGCCATAGGCGTGGGAACCGAATAGGATAATTCGATCGGGTGAGAACTGTATGGCAATTTTCTGACTCAGATTCTGAATTTTCTCGCTCAACATTACTTTACTTATTTATTTGCCATTTTAGCTGAAGAGGAGACGGACAGGGCGCTTTTATAGAAGCAGTTGAGCAGATAATAGAATAGTGAATGATCTGCTGTGAAAATCTTATGCAATCCCTTGAACAAATTACAATAGCTGAATATCAAGCCACAGCAGAAAGCTTTCGGCTGGGCACTTGGGACCATGATGTCTCTCAAAATCGCAATGCCTTACTCGCTGCAATGCCGAAGAACCCAGGCCGAATTTTAGACTTCGGGTGCGGGCCGGGGCGAGATTTGATGGCGTTCAAAACCTTGGGGCAAGAGGCGATCGGCTTAGATGCGACCCCTGCTTTTGTGGAAATGGCAAAACACATTACAAGCTGCGAAGTCTGGCAACAAAACTTTCTAAATCTACAGTTACCCGCACAACATTTTGACGGCGTGTTTGCCAATGCGTCGCTGTTGCATGTGCCGGAAGCTCATATGGAACAGGTGTTGCGGGATTTGTATGAGTGCTTGGTGGTGGGTGGGGCGATCGTGATGTCGTTGGCGCGTGGAAGCGGAGAAGGCTTTGATCGAAGGGCTACAGGGGAACGGTATACGTCGTTTTGGGAGTATGAGACGATCGTTCCCTATGTTGAAAAGGTTGGGTTTACAGTAGCGCATCACTATTACCGTCCGCCGGGATTACCGAAACACGATCAATCTTGGGTTGTGGTTGTGGCGAAACGAAATGGTTGAAGGTTTGAATAGGTGGGCTTGTGCGAAAACAATTCGGTCTAAGATCCTGATTCGGGTACTTAGGCAGAAAGCGATCGGTCTATATAATTGGTGTGCTGCGGCGCGCGGCGTTGCTGGAATTTTTAAAATAATGCGAATGGACATAACACAGTTAAAGCGCGTTGTAATCATCGGAACCAGTTGTTCAGGAAAAACTACTTTTGCGCGCAATCTGGCTCAGAAACTACAGGTGCAACATATTGAGCTTGATTCAATTCACTGGAAACCGAATTGGACTCCAACTCCAAAAGAGGAGTTTAGGAGTTTGGCGACGGAGGCCGTAGCACCAGAACTATGGGTATTGGACGGTAATTATAGCGCCGTGCGAGATATTTTGTGGGCAAGAGCTACAACGCTTATTTGGCTTAACTATCCTTTTCATGTTGTTGCCTGGCGCGCTGTAAGCCGAACATTCCGCCGTGTCTTTGGTCGGCAAGTCATGTGGTCAGGCAATAGAGAAACTTTCCGCCAATCGTTTATGAGCAAGGATTCAATATTGTGGTGGGTCTTAAAAACGTATCGGCGGCGACGGCAGGAATACCCTCGTCTTTTCAAAGAGCCTGCAAACCGCCATTTGCAAATCACAGTGCTTACATCACCAGCAGAAGCCGATCGGTTTCTCCAAAGGGTCAATTAAAAGTCATCAACCGCAGCACAACAAGGCGCTGCACCCGATCGCTTACAACTTCGTTCGTTCATCACTTCGCTGCCAGCGGCGGGTGAGCTTGGTCGTTAGCTTGACAAGAAAGTTGGGAATCTTAGATTTGTGCAGATTCCTTTATGAACCGAGAAAAATGTATGACACTGCAAAGCCTGTGCCAGAAATTGCCCAGTCTTAAAGTTGGGCAAAAGATCGGTCTAGGATACACCTTAGCTCTAGGCCTTGCTGTGTCTGGCACAACTGCTGGTTTTGTCCTTGGGCATAATTATCAGCTCCAAGCGGCTAAGCAAGAAGAGCACTCCCACGAGGAGATGGAGCTGCTACATCGTCTACAGTCTCGTGTGCTCCAAGCCCGAACCCACCAACAGCAACTCATCCCTTTAGTAAAATACCCAGACAAGTTTCAGGATGAGTATGATCATTTGCTGAAGCATGAAGCTGAAATTCAAGATGTCTGGGCTAAGCTTAAGGTGTTTGCGGCAGAGGCTCCGCCAATGGATAAGCATCCAGCCAAGATTCCAGCTTTGTTGCAAACCTATGACGGTGTGACACAGCGCTACGCCCAGGAATTAACGCTTCGAGTTGAACAAATTCGTAAGCTGAATCTTGCATTACCCACTGATGTTGAGCAAGCCCAAAGGACAATGCTGGCATTCACCAATAGCGATTTGGCGCTTGAATTCGACGGCATCTCGGATGATCTAGTTGGTTTAATTGACCAATCCTACCAAGAACTTAAGGAAGCAGATCTGTTACAGCAGCATGCAGGCGAAATTGCCCAGAAAGTTGTGGTTGCGAGTATAGGATTATCTGTCGCGATGGCCATTCTTTTCGCAATGCTTACCACCCGAGCGATCACTCAACCTATTCAAGCGCTCACCAGTATTGCCCGACGCTCCACTGAAGAGTCTAATTTTGACCTACAAGCGACTGTCGGGCAAGATGATGAAATTGGTATGCTTGCCGATGCATTTAACCAATTAATTCGCACTGTCCAACAACTTTTACAGCAGCAGCAAATAGCCAACAAACAGCTAGAAGCCTACAGCCAAACACTAGAATCTCAAGTTGAGGTAAGAACCCAAGAACTCAACGACAAAAATACGCAGTTGCAACAACTTCTAAAAGAACTGCAACAAACTCAAGTGCAGATGGTGCAAAGCGAAAAGATGTCTGCTTTAGGCCAAATGGTCGCAGGGGTAGCCCACGAAATCAACAATCCAGTCAACTTTATCTATGGCAACCTGACTCATGTGCGGGAATACTCTCACAGTTTATTAGCTTTTGTGCAGCTCTACCAGAAGCACTATTCCAACCCAGCATCCGAAATTCAAGCCGCGTCAGATGATCTAGATATAGAGTTTGTCCAATCCGATCTACCCAAAATCCTGGATTCTATGAAATTGGGTGCCGATCGCATTCGCAAGATTGTCTTATCACTCCGCAACTTCTCACGCCTTGATGAATCGGACTTCAAAGCGGTTGATCTTCATGAAGGGATTGACAGTACATTGTTGATTTTGCAGCATCGCTTAAAAGATCACTCAGACTACCCGGCGATTCAAGTCACCCTTGACTACAGCAGCCTACCGCTAGTGGAGTGCTATCCAGGTCAAATCAATCAGGTGTTTATGAATGTCCTGGCAAATGCCATTGATGCACTGGAAGAAGCTAACGTCAACCAAACTTATCAGGAGATCGAGAAAAATCCCAGCCAGATTACTATTCGGACTTCCATAATTGGTTCAAAGTGGGTCGAAATTGCTATATCTGATAATGGTCCAGGGATGCCTGAATCTGTTCGCAAACGAACTTTTGATCCATTCTTTACCACGAAAGCTGTCGGCAAGGGCACGGGTATGGGAATGCCGATTAGCTATCAGATTGTCACTGAGAAACATGGAGGGAAGTTAGATTGCTTTTCCACACCTGGCGAGGGAACAGAATTTATCATTCAAATTCCTGTTCATCAAAAAGTGTGTGATGCTGTCTAACAAACCCGTTGCACACCGATCGTATTGAGTGGACATCGTTCTAATAAACGATCGGATGCCGCTAACGTATCATCGTCAATTTCAAAGACGCCGCTATCCATATCATTTCCGAAGTGTCCCTCTAGCGAATCTGCAAGTGTTCACCTTAACAGGGATAGATGTCTAGATTTAACGGGACGTCCTGCCATCGACCATTTCCTACGGCTCGAATGGCGTCTTTCAGAACTACATCGCTCGTATAAATCGCACGACCCACGATTGCCCCCGTCACCCCGATCGCTTCTAGTCCCAACAAACTCAGCAAATCAGTGACCGAACTGACGCCTCCTGAGGCAATGACTGGAATGTCGATGTGGGTGCATAAATCTCGAAGCGCATCAAGATTGGGTCCTTGCATCGTGCCATCGCGGTAGATATCGGTGTAGATAATCGCCGCCGCCCCAAACTTAGCCATGCGTTGGGCGAGTTCGACAGCTTCGACTTCGGAGGTTTCGAGCCATCCTTTAGTGGCGACCTTTCCGTTTCGCGCATCGATTCCGACGATAATTTGCCCCGGAAACTCAGCACAAAGTTCACCGACGAGTTCGGGTTTCTCCACGGCAACGGTTCCTAGAATCGCACTTTTTACGCCGAGGGAGAGCAGTTGGGCGACGCGGGACCGATCGCGCAGACCGCCTCCCACCTGAACGGGAATCGTTAACGCCGCAACAATGTTAGCTATAGCCCCTAGGTTAATCGGTTCCCCCGTCTTCGCCCCATCCAAATCCACCAGGTGCAGTCGGGTAGCCCCTTGGTCCTGCCACTTCTTCGCCATCGTCACCGGATCTTCGCCAAAGACTTCTGACTGACCATAGTCGCCTTGATACAGCCGGACACAGTTGCCGCCGAGAAGATCGATTGCTGGGATGACTTCCATAGAAGATTGCCGTGAGAGAACAGGTTCTAGATTAACCGATCGGACTCAATGGTTTTCAAGTGCGTCCAAAATTCGCCGCTATCCCAACCGTTTTCGCAACGACACCAGCCATTCCTGCGCCTGTACGTACGACGTGGTGCCCACTGGAATCTGGTTTAACCGTGCTTCAATGGACATCATTTCGGCCTTGGCCTGATCGCGGTTCATCCCTGAATAGCTACGCACTAATGAATTGATCTGGGCTTCTGTCGTTTGGAGCTGAGTGATAGCCTTTTGTTCCTCGTCCATCCGGACCTTGACACGGCCCCGTTGCTGTTGATAATCGGCTAAGGATTTTTGGGCGGAAATGTAATCAGGATTGTCTGGCAGAACGGCTTGAACCTGCGCGATCGCACTCTCCCACTGATTCAGAATCGTCTGCCATTCGGTGGTTGAATGACTTGCGCCTTTGCTCATGGTCTGCGCGCTGAGGGCAAACTGCTTTGCGGCTTGGATTAAATTTCCCGATCGTTTTTGATTATGACTAAACCCGGTTGCATTTTGAAAGGCAGTTTCGGCTTTTGCCTTTTCGACTCTGGCTAGTTTTCCCGTGAGCGTATTGGAGGAAAGGGCTTCAAGCTGCTGAATATCTTGTTGCCACTGGGTTACGATCGGTTGTTTTTGCGCTTCACTCGTTGCTTTTTGGTAATTAACTTGATCCTCTGCGATCGAATCGGTGGTCTGTTGTAGTTGAGATTGGAGATGTCGTTCCTGAACGAGGGTGGCTTCTATTCGGGCTGCTGATTCGCGTCGCTGTTGAATTTCCCGACTGCTAAAGCGCCAGGAACAACTCCGAATCGAACAATAGTACGACGCATCATATTGACTGAAATCGTCTAGGGGCAAGGCATTCAAGTGCTGTTGAGCCATTTTTAGCTGACGATCGCCCAGGGTCAAGTCATCCGGGTGTTTGGCCTGCTGAATCAACTGTTCCGCTTGTTCTAGTGCGACAGTTCCTTCACGATAATGATGATCCCATGCGACTAAACTGGGCAACAATAAAAAAGGAGCCTGTCTTGCGATCGGTTGCCGAATGAATGGAATCGGAAGATTTGCAATAGCGAGACCGCCACCGAGTACCCCGATCGTAATACTAATAAATTTCACCCGTTTCCAAGTGGTTCGCCAAGCGGTTCTAACCGATTCAGTCATGGATTGAAAAAAGGGTGCCATGGGAAAGCCTAGCGTTACGTCAAGATAGCTGACTAAAGTGTTAACTAGAGTATAGTGCCCTCAAAAGTCCGATCGAGGTCTAGGCACAGTCGGTTGCGATTTTTAGTATAGGTATAGATAACGGCGATCGCCACAAGTAAATGAATCCAGTACCTATGCAGCAAAATGCAATTTTCAGTCCATTCTTCGCCATGATACTTTTGACCTTCATTGTCTGGGTCTACATGATTGCAACGTCTGATTTCGTAACCCCTCAGACTCCGCATACCGCTCCTCTAATCCCTGATCTTGCCACCAAGAAATCGCCTGCTGAATCCGGATTTGCCGACTCACCATGCCAATAACAACAAGACTCAAAATAACGATCGCAATGGCGTTCAAGCGGCTATAAAAAAGAAGGACTCTTTCTAAGATAAAGCCCTTCTCTAAAAATGATTTTCTGCAATTAACCAAATTACAGACCCGGATCGGCGGGTCATTTGACCGAAAGGTGCAACATCCTACGCTGACTCACATGCAGGTCGCAGCCGATTCGAGTCTGCCGTTACGCTGCGCCTTTCACATGCTTCTTAAAGAATCCAAAGGCCATATCCCAGGCTTCCATTGCAGCATCAGCGTTATAACTCGATCGTTGATCGTTCATGAACCCGTGCTGAGTTTTTGGGATGACGCAGAGGTTGTAGCGTTTGCGAGCGGCGGAGAGGGCTTGCGTAATTCGGGCGTGTTCTTCAGCGTTGATATACTCATCTTCAGCGCTGTAGACCAGCATGATCGGCCCTTTGATTTCAGGAACGCGACTGAGCAATGAGGCCCGTCCCATAGGGTCCGGACTAGACGCAATCCCGCCTCCATAGAACGCCACCGATGCCTTAATCCGATCGCCATGGGCCGCACTCATGAGAAACGCATACCGTCCGCCCATACAAAAACCGATGGTGCCGATCGCATTTTTGCGCACGTTGAACTGTTTGCCTAAATAATCTAAGGTCTGCCCAAACTCTTTCACAACGGTTTCATCCTTGAGGGTCTTGAGTTTGGCGACGGCATCGTTGATTTTGTCGTAAGGATAGCTGTCTCCGTAGTAAATATCAGGCGCGATCGCCGCGTAACCATACTTTGCGTAGAGATTGCAGACCGACTTGATTTGGTCGTTCAGTCCGAAGGCTTCCATAATCACGACCACGGCAGGAAAAGGACCCCGGCCTTGGGTTGGTTTGACGTAATAGCCTTTGAGATCGCCCGCAATCGTCACCCTATCACCTTGAGGCATGGACTCTTTGAGGTCCGGCTTGGTCGGCTTGGGCGTGAAGAGTTCTGGCTTTTTATCGCTGGGTCTGGTTTTGGCTTGGGCGAGTCCAGCGACTTGGGCAAGGGTTGCACCTGTAACGAGGCTAGAACCGAAGAGGAGGTTACGGCGTTTCATGCAGGGTTGGGGTTTGTGATGTTTCAAATCGATCGTTGCCTATCATTGTGACAGATCGTCCGGGATAGACGCCCTTTCCCATGAACGATTTGCCCAACTATTTCTGCCCGTATCTTTCCCACCACGGACAGAGATCGGCTATAGTAGTGATACAAATGTTAAAAAATGTAAACATCCTTAGAATCTAATTGCACCCTCATGTTTGACTTACCTGCCACGACTAGTCCTGAATTACTCAAAGCTCTTCTAGAACCATTACTAGAGGATTTTGACTACTGGTTTTCGCGATCGAAGACACTGTTGGAGTCAGAGCGGATGGGATTTATGACTCAGGAGGAGCAGGCGGATTTGCTGAGACGCGTGGTGGAGTGCATGGGTTCGGTGGGGGTCATGCGATCGCTGATGGTGGCGACGGGCAATCAGGCTGGCGTAGAGATGTCGGTGTTGATGGGCTGGCATACCTTGGTCCATGAGTGCTGGGGCGTGAGCATGAAGCATCGTGCGGAGCGATCGGCAGATTAATACAGAGTCAATGCAGAGTGGTTCAGGGAGTAAGAGTTGTGTTGACTTGGGCAGGGACTGAGTTAAGAGGTTAACCTTACATACGCTTTCCGAATCCTGTGAAATCTGCGACACTATTCATTAACTGAGTTCATTTAGGATGTCAGGTCAAGTATTTATGTGGCTCCAAGTTATCTATCTTCTAGCGTTTGCGGTGATTGCTGTTTTGGCGATCGGAAATTTGGTTCGGAGTATGGTGGCGTTGGGCATGGAGTCGCAGGGGCAGGAGCCTCCCAACTGGGCAAGTCCTTATGGTCCTAGTCGCGAGGCTAGGATGGGCCGCAAGCGATCGCCTCAGCACCCTGAGATGCTGGATGAAAACGGTAAAGTGATTAATGAACCGCTCCTCGTGATGCGATCGTTGTCCATGGATGATGCGCGGGAACGGCTAGATGCGATTTACCGATCATCGCCGGGTGGGGAATCCGGAGCCTCTGACACTTAAAGTTCTTCGGTAATATGACCTTAACGTCCTGTCTGTTCAGTGAGTTTTGTCATGGTCTCGTTCAACCCCAAGAATCTCCGCCTCCCAAAAATAAAGCTTCCTGATGTAAAGCTACCGGATATCCAGTTTCCGAACTTAAAGCCTAACCGTGCGTTGGGCTTTTTTAGTGTAGATGAGGAAAAGCTGCGGGAGATTTTGGAGCAGGTGCGATCGGAGTTACCGACGACTGAGGCGATTTTGATGGGCAAGCCGCAGACGGGAAAAAGTTCCGTTGTTCGAGCGCTAACGGGGGGCGATGCCACGATGGTGGGCCAAGGATTTCGTCCGCATACGCAACATACGACGCGCTATGCCTATCCCAACGAAGATTTACCGCTGCTGACGTTTGTGGACACCGTGGGATTGGGGGACGGGCGGCAGTCGGTGGATGGCCTTATGCAGGAGCTGGTGCAGGAGTTGGCGATGGCGATCGAGGGCGGGACTGCTGAGAACCAGACTAGCCGCATCTCATCTCGGATTTTGATTGTGACGGTGAAGGTGGGCGATTTTGCGACTGATTCGCTGCGGACGATGGTGCGGGCCATGCGATCGAGGTTTCCGCAGGTGCCCTGTTTGCTGGTGATCACTTGCCTCCACGAAGTCTATCCTACCCAGGTCCTACAGCATCCCCTCTATCCGCCTGAGTCTCAACCGGGCTATGAATCCGTAGCACGGGCGGCAAGTCAGATTCGGGCTGATTTTGCGGGGTTATTTGATGCGTCGGTATTGGTCGATTTTACGCTGGATGAGGACGAGTTTGACCCGGTGCTGTATGGCCTAGATGCGTTTGTAGCGGCGATCGGGAATTTGTTGCCTGAAGCAGAATCTAGAGCGATCGCGCAGTTGGTCCAACATCGTGATGTGAGTCCGCAGTTAAGTGATTTGTATCGATCGGTGGGACGACGGGTGATTGTGCCATTTTCTGTTGTGGCGGGGACTTGTGCAGCGGTGCCGCTCCCATTGGCGACCATGCCCGTGTTGACGGGGATTCAGATTTCGATGATTACGGTCTTGGGTCAGCTTTATGGCCAGGTTTTGACGCCGGGGCAGGCGGGTGGGTTGGTGAGTACCATTGCGGGAGGCTTTCTGGCGCAGACCATTGGGCGAGAATTGGTGAAGCTTATTCCGGGGTTTGGCAGTGTGATTGCTGCGTCTTGGGCGACGGCCTATACGTGGGCTTTGGGTGAAGCCGCTTGTGTTTATTTTGGTGATTTGATGGGCGGGAAGACGCCTGATCCGAAGCGAATTCAGCAGGTGATGAAGACGTCCTTTGATGAGGCTCGATCGCGGTTTGGGCGTGATCTTCGAGAGACATCACCGACACCATCACCGACACCATTGCAGACAACACCCTCCTCTAACTCGGATTGTGTGGAATAATTCGGAATGAATCCACATTCCCTTTTTTCTTGCCGTGAACCCTATTCTGAATCTGACTTACGAACCTTCGATCGAACAGTTTTTGGGTAACGATTACTACGATGTCGTAACCGCTGCTGAGTTTCCGATGCATGAACTGCGGTGGCGGAATGATCAAGTGCTGCGGCAGTTTGGGCTAGACGCGTCGGCGGTTTCAGATACGGATTTTGTGGACGCCTTTGGAAAGTTTCAGGGGCGCGAACCGTTGATGGCGATGAAGTATCACGGCTATCAGTTTGGCCATTACAACCCGCAACTTGGCGACGGGCGAGGTTTTTTGTATGGGCAAGTGCGCGGAATTGATGAGAAATTGTACGACCTCGGGACGAAGGGATCAGGGACCACGCCTTACTCACGGGGCGGGGATGGAAAATTGACCTTGAAAGGCGGCGTGCGCGAAGTTTTGGCGGCAGAACTATTGCACCGAATGGGCGTCAGGACATCACGATGTCTGAGTTTGGTCGAAACGGGTGAGGGCTTGTATCGGGGCGATGAACCGTCGCCCACGCGATCGTCGGTGATGATCCGGGTTCAGGAATCGCATATTCGGTTTGGAACCTTTGAGCGCCTCGATGCGTTGGGTCGGCGGGATTTGATCGGGCGGTTGTTGGACCATACGATTGACGTGTACTATCCTCATTTGGCTCAAGAAGAGACTCGTTATACGTTGTTCTATGCTGAATTGAGTAACCGAGTGGCGACGTTAGTGGCGCAGTGGATGGCAGCGGGATTTTGTCACGCGGTGTTAAATACGGACAACATGGCGATTACGGGAGAGAGCTTTGACTATGGTCCCTTTGCGTTTCTGCCGACGTTGGACCCAGCGTTTACGGCTGCGTATTTCGATCGTGAGGGTCGCTATGCCTACAGCAATCAACCGGGCATTTGCAAATGGAATCTTCAGATGTTGCAGTCGCCATTGAAGCAAGTGATTTCTAGTAGCGATTTGGAGTCGGGAATTTCGGGCTACGATGAGCAATACGGAAAGGTCTACCGGACATTAATGCTTGCAAAACTCGGGTTTGAAATAGACTTTGAAAATGGCGACGATCCGTTAGCGCGGGAGTTACTGAAAGTGACGATCGAACTGCTCCACAAATCCCAAGTCGGCTATCACGAATTCTTTGCACAATTGGCAGCCGTTTTTTCGCGAGAATGGCGATCGGATCAAGCGTTAATTTTGGCTGAACTAGAGGTAGACGGTGATCTCCGATCGATGTTAGAAGATTGGCGCAGGTTATATTTTACAATGCTGAACGCCAGCCCAGAAGCTGATTTAGAAGCGATCGCACTCCGCTTGAAGGATGCTAACCCAGCGGTAATGCTGACCCGTCCGCAGATTGAATCGGTGTGGGACAAAATTGATCAGGAGGATGATTGGAGTGCTTTTAATGAATTGTTGAACCGGATTCAGAGTCGAAATTAGGGTTGGGTTTGGGGCACGGCAAGCCATGCCCCTACAGTCTCTGAAAAGATAGATTTGTAGGGGCATGGCCATGCCGTGCCCTAAACCTAACGAAGAATAGATCAATGCTCTAGGTTTAATTGATTTCAAAGTAGACCTCGCTTACGCCGTGCAGTACTAGGCAATAACAAACACCATTTTAGGGATGACATGAAACTGTTACTTTTACTCTTAAAATCATCGTGGCAAAGTGTGTCGATCGCCGTGGTGATGGGCGCACTCAGTGGAGTTTGTAGTGCGTTGTTGATTCGGATGATCAATGAAACGGTGACGGGAAAAACGGTGGGATTGGAATCGTTTGTGGGATTGACCGTTGTGTCTCTGATTACAACGATCGCGTCACAATATTTACTGATTCGGCTGGCCCAAAATTCAATTTATGAACTGCGGTTGCGATTATCTAAGGCCGTCCTGAGTACGCCCCTCGCAACGCTAGAACAGCTTGGTGCGAATAAGGTTTTGGCAACGCTGACGGAAGATGTTCAGACGATCGCCAATACGATTTTTATCATTCCATTTGTTTGTATTGATCTAGCGATTATTGCGTCCTGCTGGAGCTATCTGGCTTCGCAATCTTTCCCGGTTTTCTTAGCCATGCTGTTCTGTGTGGCATTTGCGATTATCACCGTCCAGGCACTGCTCGGAAATGCGCGGAAGTATCTGAAACAATCACGGGCTGAGAGTGATACGTTGCTCAAGCATTTTGGGAGTCTGACCGCAGGGACTAAGGAACTTAAGCTCAGTGGCATCAGACGTCGATCGTTCCTTGAAGAGGATCTTGGACCGAGTGCGGCACGATCGAAGGATTACCAAGTTCGGGCTTTGACGTTGTTTTCAGTGGCGACCGGATGGGGAAATCTGCTGTTGTTTTTCATCATTGGGATGATCTTATTTGCGTTGCCAAAATTTCTAATTGTGACTCCCGCCGTGTTGTCTGCTTACTCATTGACAATCATTTTTCTAATGTTGCCTTTTGGTAATTTGTTTCAGCGGTTGCCATTTTTGATGCAGGCTAATGTGGCGTTGGCGAAAGTCGATGAAATGGGACTTACCCTAGAAGCTCAGTCTGAAGCCTCGACCCTAAAACCCCTTAGAAATGGAGGGCTAGGACGAGAAAATGCGAAGACTATTGCCCTCACTAATATCGTTCACCAATATCGAGGCGATCGTGAGGATACGCCATTTACGTTAACGATTCCAAAATTAGAAATTCCCGCAGGGCAGCTTGTTTTTATTGTGGGTGGGAATGGGAGTGGGAAGTCTACCTTGGCAAAGATTTTGATGGGATTGTACCTACCGGAAACAGGGACGATCGCATGGGACAGAACGGTGGTCACAGGAGAGAACTTGTCTGATTATCGCGAAAACTTTAGTGCGGTCTTTGCCGATTTTCACTTGTTCGATCGCGTGTTAGAAACGCCAGAAACCAAACAGCACTCGCAGCGATATCTCGAAAAATTACAAATAGCACACAAGGTCAGTATTCAAGATGGAATGCTATCCACAACGGCCTTATCAACGGGACAACGAAAGCGACTCGCCTTGCTGAATGCTTACCTCGAAGATCGATCGGTCTATGTTTTTGATGAATGGGCGTCGGACCAAGATCCGGTCTTTCGGGAATTGTTTTATCACACCATTTTGCAGGAGCTTAAGGCCAAAGGTAAAACCGTCATTGTCATCAGCCATGACGATCGATATTTCAACGTGGGCGATCGGTTAATTAAGCTTGACTATGGCGAAATCGAGAGCGATCGGTTGATGTGATGGGGCGATCGAATCGGCGATTACGCTACAATAAAACTTAAGGTCTTCACTGGTGGAACTCTATGCCTAGGCAACTGACGATCGCCCAAGCGCAACAACAACTTCCATCACTTTCTAAAGACTTAACAGATGAGCCGATCATCATTACTCAAGATGGAGTCCCGGTGATTGCGGCTCTGAGTTACCAACATCTTTCAGAATTGATGGAAACGCTCGATATCTTGGCAGACCAGGAGTTTGTTTTAAAACTACGCCAAAGCCTGGTTGAGGCAGAACAAGATTCAACGGTTGCTTGGGACGACGTAAAAATTCAACTTAGCCTATGAACCCACTTCAATGCGAGATTCGGCTAACGTCTCTGGCGAAGTGGAGAGCGATCGGTTGATGTGATGGGGCGATCGTTCTTTGGTTTGAGAAACAATGTGAGATTCCAGACTAGTCACACCATGGGTCAGCAGGGAAAACCCTTAGGCTATGGTGCTGACCTGGCGGAACCGGACGCTGATAAACGTCTTTACTCTTCTTCAGTCGTTTCGGTTGGGTAGACGAAACCTGTCGCGCGGCCCGTCAACACAGATTTCCCGAGGGAAAGTGCGCGTGCAGCTTGGACCTGTGCTTTCCGGTTCCAAGTGGCACGGCGTTGGTCACGCTTACCATTGGAGGTTTTCTTTTTAGGACACGCCATGGTGGGTTTCCTCAGTTTTGATTTTAGACAACCTTGCAATAATAGCAGAGTCTCTTCTCAATACCAATGGATGAACCCTAAAGTCTCTGAAGCCTGTCTCAAATAAAAACTTGCCAAATGTCAACTCCTTGTTATCCTAGTACATACATACGACTTTAGAATATTGCTTGGGCCTCATGAATGTGCCAATCACTCCAGGGACGCTACTCCAGGACCGTTACTTTGTCCTGAGAGTCTTGCGTCCGATCGAATTTGGGTGGATGTATCGGGCGGTGGATCAGCAAAATCAGGGGACCGTTTGTCTCCTTGAGGAATTCATTATTCCCGATCGAGTGGCCGATCGCACGGCTATTCTCCAACAAAAATTCACGATCGAAATGCAGCGATTGCCTGGAGTTTTGACTGAACGTTTGACTGAACGTTTGACTGACCCGTTGCGAGGACTTCCCGGATTCGTAGAGACGATCGTTGAACAGAACCGTGTCTTTATTGTCCAATCTTGGGGCGACCAGGCGTCCTATGATCAAGTTTTAGAGGATCGAGTCCTATCGGGAGAAGGCACAGCGGAACTTGAAGAAGTGGAAGCGGTGGAACTTCTCGATGGTCTCGAACCCCTGCTCCGATCGCTTTCTAGTATGGGACTAGCCCATGGATATCTATGCCGCGACACAATTGTTTGGCTAGAAGATGACCAATGTCCGGGCCTGATGCATTTCGGCCAAATTCGATCGATCGCTTTGCAGTATGAGATCGATGCTGTAAATGAGATTACAAGTATTAACGAGGGACAAAGCGATCTTCAGCAACTTGCAACAGCGGTTTTGGATTTGTTAGGCGATCGACCTTGGAATCGGATTAACATCGAACTGGCCCATCGCCTAAGATTGCTACTCGAACCCGAACACCGATCGCAACTCCGATCGCAGGTGATTCCGCAAATGAGGGCATCTAGTTCACAAAAACTACCCGCCTATGCCTCTTTTGCCGCACAAGCTTCAATACCGCCGCCATCACGATCGTCATCATCACGATCGCCGTCATCAGAGTCACAATCGCCATCAGGATTAGAGTCACTATTACCTCCAAATTCACTCCGGCAATCCATCTCAAACCCAGCAAGTTCGCAACTGCCCACTCCCAGTCCACTCCCTCGTCGCCGCGTTAAGAAACGACGCCAAGGCCATCCATCCATCCGATCGCTAACTCGATCGGTGACTCAATTAATTGCCCATTGGATTCGCGCAGTTAAAACCGATCCATCCTTGGGCGCTATGGCCATGGTGACGATCGGACTTTGCGGAATATTAGGTCATCGGCTGATTTCTGCCCAATTCCCTGCGTCGCCGCCGCCGCCGCCCGTCGAGTCATCAGGCTTCAAACTCCCCACCTCAAAGGAATCCCCAAGCGCCGACTTCGCTCCAACCGAAGCTGCATTGCCTGCTGAATTTGAGACCAAACTCCGATCGCTCAACGTTCCGTCAGACTGGTTTTCGGCCACCGTCTCGGAGCTATCCGGCGATGCGATCGCACCTCAAGACCCCCGCTGGCAAGACCGCGCCACCCTACTCCTCAAAACCGTCGATGCCCTACCGCCCGAATCAAGACGCGACATCGGTACCTATCGCCGCGCCAATCTCGACACCTGGCTGAGTGCGGCCCAACCGACCAAAAAGCTAGAGACCCTCTCTAAACAAATCGAAGATGCGACAGACGCCGAGTTTTTTAGAGCCTTTCCAGACCGCAAAGGCACCGCGCTCAACCCTAGAAACTTAGGCCAAGTCTGGTACGCGATCGCCCGAACTGAAACCGCCAAACTTAAGCGTTAAATCAGCTAGTTTGCCAATCGTTTGAAACGATGTCTGAGACTATGCCGATAGACTGAATGCAAGCTGAAGATGCGCAATTTTATTACCACTGGGTTCAGGAATTGGTTCACGGTTCACCGCCGTACAGTATTGCGAATACGAACATTGACCGCATTGCGCTCCCGGTTTCGGTTCCCATTTCACATCATGTCTCACCTGCCATGCAAGATCCGTTAAAATCCGGAGCACTTTGCGCTCATATTTCTCATCCGCCCGGTATTGCACTTTCTCCCCCGATCGCAGAAACAATAGGCTGAGGTACTTTAAATTTTGGCCATAGGTTTGCGCTAGGGCAAGATGGTACAGTCCAAGCTGGAGGTCGATTTCGTCTTGGTCGGGCAGGACTTTGACCTGAGCAGATTTGTAGTCGATTAGTTCCAAACCATCGTCTAGATAATCAATGCGATCGTAGCGACCTGTCACGATAAAGTCTACATTTTCAATCTGAATCGTCGCCTGAATCCGCCCTTCTATGGCTAGGGGCTTTCGCAGCGCCGTATCGCTCACAATAAACTTCTGATAGTATTGCTCCAAAATCGCACGACCTTCCCGAACTTGTTTATTCGTTAATGTCGTCGATGCCTTAGTCCAACATTCCGAAACCCAGCCCCAACTCGGGTGATGATTTTGGTAGTGCCAGTCGCGATGACAATGCGCCAACGCTTCATGCAGCGCATTTCCCAAAACCGCCGCCCCAAAAGAGGCGCTAGATGGAAGACGCTTCTCGTATCTCAGAAAATAAGCATAAGGACAATGCTGGTACGATCGCAGCTTTGTCGCAGAAATAGGATACACCATAGCCGCAAATCCAGGGTGTGAAGGGGTTGACAAGGAGATTGAACAACAAACAATTAAAAAATGAGCAGTAGAGACACAAAATCGAAGACAACAACGGTGGTAGGGAAGCGCTTCTTTTATTTGAGAATTGAGAACTTACCGATCAAGAGCTTAAGCCTTAAGACGATGCAGCATCAGCAGGGCGACGGAAAATGGAATCTAGGTAGATGCGAGCCGCTTGACGATCGCTCCCTTGGTCAGGGCTTCGATTTTGCAGCAAAAACAGTGAAATAGCCGCCGAAAACACGCGATCTTGGTCCCAGTCAGGGCGATGCTCTAAGAAGCCAACCAAGGATCCATGAAGCGCTTCAGGAATTTCAACGAAAAGGCTGATGGGTGACGTATCCATAGGGATTTGTAAATGAAGGTAAAGGGGACAGAATCTAACTGATGCAGATGACCTAAAGAAAATAGATCGAATAGAGCATCTTAAGTAAAAACCTTGAATAACACATCGATCAAGCAAAACCTTGCAAGTAAAACACCTGTATTCCTTGTCTAGCAAGGTTTTCAAGCAGTCCTGTGAGGTCGCTCTTTCAAGGTCGTTTTATTCTGCTCGATCATCTCTATAAGGTCAACCTTGACGTTCGCCTTTTTTCGATCGGGGGTTTGACTGAACGGACGACGCAATGCGGGTTTGAAGCCTGCGAGATTTTTAGGACAACGATATCCCCTTGTGGATTGTCATTCGATCGAGCGATCGCGCACACTTTTCCACAAGATCAAGGCCCATGCGGACTTCTTTCCAATCCCATGGGGAAAACAGACGTTCACCTGGGGAAAACGAGCGCCGAACTTGTGGACAAGTTGAAATCCACCTGGGGAATCAATGGAGCAACATCAAGAACAACGAATCTAGTGTAAAGTTTTGTAACATTAGCTTCAACGAATTCAATCAAGCGTCAAACTCACGTAGATTTACCGAACGGAGCGCCTAGTTTATGGGACCGTTGTCTAATCAAGGCTCTTTGGTGGATCGATCGAGGTCGAGGTCTTCATTGCTGTTTTGTTACAAAATGCCGTAGAAGAAATAAGAATTCATCCAAAATAATTATTTTTCTTGGAGGGAATTAGTGTAGGCCGTTAAATTAGAGGAGAAATTATCTTAGTAAAGAGGAGATGAAGCTTTGGACGACACTTACCAAGCCTATCTCAATCGCATGATGCGGGCGACCTTGCCGGACGCCCATCTTGTGCAGGTTAGCAACGTTCAAGAATCCCCGAAGTTTTCCCGGACTGGGGACGCTTGGGTTCCGTCAAGTTTTCCGGGTCATGCGGTGATTACGCCTCCTGGACGAACTGACATTGCCAACGAAGGGGTTTATGAATTTTTGGCCCAGTATCAGTCAGAGTTGGCAGCAAAGCTCGGCGAGGATCTCTTTATCCCGATTCCGAAGGACAGTTTTCACCTAACGCTGGCGGATTTGATCTGGGATAGTGCCTATAAACATGCGGTGGAGGCGGATCCAGGCTTTGATGGAAAACTTCAGGCTGGGATTGCTGGGAGCTTTGGGCAAAGTGCGCATTTACGATCGCGTACACCGATTCCCTTCCGGTTAGCGGGATTGATGGTCATGACTCGGGCGCTGGCGGTTTCGCTGGTGGCAACCGATGAGACGGGATACCGCAAAATTTTGGAGATGCGACGATCGGTCTATCAAAATCCAGATCTCATTTCCATTGGGATTGAGCAGCAGTATCACTTTACGCCGCACATCACCTTGGGCTATTTTGGCAGCCTGAAGGGGGTCGATCGCACTGCGTTGACTCAGACCATTGATGAGCTGAACCAACCGTGGCTCATGACAGACCGGACGTTCTGGCTGAAAGAGGCGCAGCTTCGCAAGTTCCCTAATATGCTGACTTACGATCGCGAGGCCGACTGGGCGACGTTTGAGTTTTAGCAAGCTAACGATTAAAAAAGCGATCGAACTGATGAGTCCGATCGCTTTTTTAATGAATGAAGATACATGCCAAAAGACAGTAAGCCGTTTAAACGTACTCTAACTTGTCCTTTGATGATAATGATATCTTTTGACGATGAAGCCAATTACTCATCTTCGTCTTCGTCTTTATCGACTTGGACCAGATGGATATGCTTGTAGCCCAACTTGATAACGAACTCATCCCCAGGCTTCAAACCCATGGACTCCGTATAAGCGGCCCCAATAACAATTTGACCATTCTTGTGGACGCTAACTCGGTAAGTCGGTTCGCGACCTCTACCATCTTTGCTGCTTTCTGGGTCAAGAGCGTAGCCCTTGGCATTCAGCAGTGCATCATAAAACCCGGTTAAGTTAACGCGAGTCTCTTTGCTTTTCGTGGTGGAGTAATAGCCACAACGTCTTGCTGCTTCACGACGAGGAACATTAGTAAGTTCTTTGATCTTTTGGAGGAGCGCTTTTCCAGTTAAGGGCGCAGTTGCTGTTTCAGCCATTCTTCAAACAATATCCTTAAGAACGTTTAGTTTGCATTTCTGTGCCTTTAATATATCCTCATTGTTCACAATATGAACAATTTTTTTAGATCTTTTCAAAAAATGTGCCAGGTTTGATTAATTTGTAGGGTAATGATAAGCGAGATCCATACCCGAATCGATCAATGAAATCGATCGATTCGGTGGAGAGATTTAGGCTTCAAAACAAGGCATCGTATGCATCAGGACGGCATATATTAGAGGTGAAACTGCGGCTGTTTCGGCTTACATCCTTAGAGGAGAGCGTGTTCTGAGCATTTTACGGATATCTTTGATGGGGGTTAAGACTGAACCTTCCTGAAATTTCTACATCATCTCCACATCATCTCCACACCGAAGCGAACCGTTGTAAGGCAAGATATTAGGGTATGAATTGACGGGTCCGGACTGAGGAGAGACATTATGGCAAATGAGAAAAAGACGAAAGTTACAAAACAGGCCGCAAAACAAGTCATAAAGCAGACAGAACACCTTAGCTCGTCCCCTTCACCGGATGCACCGGGATTTGGGTGGACGCGCTATTCAGAACAGATTAATGGTCGTTTTGCGATGATTGGATTTGTGGCGCTATTGGTGTTGGAGGCGTTGACGAATCAGGATATTTTTACCTGGTTGGGTTTGCGTTGAACACTCAACCTTGGGTCGGACGATCGTTTCCGTTAGCGCATCGCACGGGTTCGCAAATCTTCAAGGCTTTATTTGGGACTGATGCGATTGCAACGCTTCTCGAAAGCCCCTATCCGACTCTACCCGAAACTCGATCCTTGTCTCGGTATTCCATTTGTGCAGGGGATCCCCGTCGATTGGGATCGAATCAGTGGGCACTTTGGACGCCGAAGCTAGGTGAGATTTTGCCCTTTTTACGCGCTCAGCTTGACTCTGCGCTGGGATCAGATCGACCGTCGGACTTGCCGCCGGATTTACCGTTTGTGGGTGGTTGGCTAGGCTGGTTGGGCTACGATTTGGCCTGGGAAATTGAACGGTTGCCTCATCAGAATGAGGAGACATTGCCGTTCCCTATTGCCTACTGGTATGAACCGGACTGTTTTGCAGTGTTGGATCATTTCACGCAGCAGCTCTGGTTGGCCGTGACGGATTCGCGAGATTTCGATCGATTGGAATCCCGTCTCAATGCCGCTGAAGCCATCCCCAGTCCGCCCTATCTAGAGCCAGAAGTTCCTACCCTAAAGTTTCTCACGACTCAAGAGCAGTATCAATCGGCTATTCTGCAAGCAAAAGACTACATTCAGCGAGGTGATATTTTTCAAACCAACCTATCGCTACGATTTGAAGCTACGATTCAGGCGAGCAGTTGGGATATTTATCAAGCGCTCCATTCGATCAATCCATCCCCGTTTGCGAGCTATTGGCGATCTCCCTTTGGAGATGTGATCAGTTGTTCACCCGAGCGGTTGGTGGCCCTAGATGTAGATGGCTGGGCGGATACTAGGCCCATTGCAGGAACGCGTCCACGGGGAGAGACCTCTGAACTTGATACAGCGCTGGCCGATGAGTTGCGATCGAATGAAAAAGAGCGGGCAGAACATATCATGCTCGTGGATTTGGAGCGCAATGATTTGGGTCGAGTGTGTGCGTTTGGGTCTGTGGTGGTTGATGAATTGCTGGTTATTGAACGATATAGCCATGTAATGCACTTGGTCAGTAATGTGCGGGGGAAACTTCGATCGGACGTCAATGCCGTTGATTTGATTCAAGCAGTTTTCCCAGGGGGAACGATTACCGGGTGTCCGAAGGTTCGCTGCATGGAAATCATTGAGGAGTTAGAGCCTGTGCGACGCAGTTTGTTCTATGGGTCTTGTGGCTACTTAGATCTGCGGGGACGACTGGATCTAAATATTTTGATTCGGACATTGTTGTACTCAAAGCTGGATTCAACACTAGAATCAACATCAGATTCAACACTGGACTCAATTCAGCTAGGTCATAACCTCACAACAGCAGTGGTTTGGGGGCAGGTTGGGGCGGGCATTGTGGCGGACAGTGAGCCGGAACGGGAATGGGCGGAGGCATTACAAAAAGCGATCGCGCAGATCAAGGCGTTGGGACTCAGTAACTAGGACTGCTAGGCGTAAATAAGACCTGTCTTAAAACTCGTTAGGTTAGGAGCACCGCATGGCCATGCCCCAACAATCTCTGGATATCCGGACTCTGGAACACAGATCTGTAGGGGCATGGCTTGCCGTGCCCCAAACCCAACGAGGAGGCGTTAAATCACTGGGTTGTTTAAGCCGCAGAATACTAGGCTGATATAGCGGCCCTAATAGATGTCATCACAGCAAAAAGCGGACCCTAATTTCTCAGAGTCCGCTTTTTAAACTAACTTAATCCATTGACATGAATCGATTAGTCAAGATCGGGCATCGCTAACGTTGCTTCAGTCGATCGATCGATTCCCTTCTCAAAACCAGCCACTGCTGCGCGAGCACGACCCGCGTGCCACAGGTGACCAATCAGGAAGAAGAAACCAAGGACGAAGTGAGAGCACGCCAACCAAGCACGAGGTGAAACGTAGTTAAACGAGTTAATTTCCGTTGCCACACCGCCCACAGAGTTGAGCGAACCCAACGGTGCGTGAGTCATGTACTCAGCCGCACGCCGAGCTTGCCAAGGCTGAATGTCGTTCTTGATTTTGTCAAGATCCAAACCATTCGGTCCACGCAGTGGCTCCAACCAAGGACCACGGAAGTCCCAGAAGCGCATCGTTTCGCCACCGAAGATGATTTCACCCGTAGGCGATCGCATCAGGTACTTACCTAGACCCGTTGGACCTTGAGCTGAACCGACGTTCGCACCCAGCTTTTGGTCACGAACAAGGAAGGTCATCGCTTGTGCTTGTGAAGCCTCAGGACCAGTCGGACCGAAGAACTCACTAGGGTAAGCGGTGTTGTTGTACCACACCATAATCGAAGCGATAAAGCCCATGAGGGACAACGCGCCAAGGCTATAGGAGAGATAAGCTTCACCAGACCAGACCAATGCACGGCGTGCCCAACCGAAAGGCTTAGTCAGGATGTGCCAGACGCCACCGAAGATGCACGTAAAGCCAATCCAAATGTGACCTCCAATGAGGTCTTCCATGTTGTCTACGCTGATAATCCAGCCTTCGCCACCAAAGGGAGCTTTGAGGAGATAGCCAAAGATGATCGCGGGATTGAGCGTGGGATTCGTGATGACGCGAACGTCACCGCCACCCGGTGCCCAAGTATCATAGACACCACCAAAGAACATCGCTTTGGCCACCAGTAGGAATGCACCGCCACCTAACAGGATGAGGTGATACCCAATGATGTTAGTCATTTGGTTTTTGTCTTTCCAGTCGTAGCCAAAGAATGTGGAATATTCTTCCAACACTTCGGGACCACGAACAGCGTGATAAATACCACCCAAACCGAGTACTGCCGATGAAATCAGGTGAAGCACACCTGACACGAAGTACGGGAATGTATCGATGATTTCACCACCGGGACCGACACCCCAACCGAGCGTCGCGATGTGAGGAAGCAGGATCAAGCCCTGCTCATACATCGGCTTCTCAGGAATGAAGTGAGCGGTTTCAAACAAGGTCATCGCGCCAGCCCAGAAGAC
>JAYUJY010000281.1:0-10878 GCA_043764895.1 Synechococcales cyanobacterium
AGATAGATTTGTAGGGGCATGGCACGCCGTGCCCCAAACCCAACGGAGAGGTTCTAAATACCTGGCTTATTTACGCCGCATGATACTAGCTCGAAGCTAGTGGACGCGCTGGTGCTCATTCAATCGTTGGACGCGCCGCCGCCTGTTTCTTCTGCAAAGTCTTTTTTTAAGCATCTCCAAACGATCGGGGTTTGGTCAGGTTCAGATTTGGAAGATTGTTTGCACGCAGTGAAATCTTCCCGAGGTGAGGCAATTTTCGATTACGAATTGAATCCATTTGAGTAATGTATGTTCTTGTTAGATACGAATCACTGACATTATTGAGCTTGGTTTCACCGATCGACCCAAATCCCCCGCAATCCCATGGCTGTGGCTGCTTCATAATCGTCCTTAAGACTATCACCCACATGCCATGCCTGATGAGCGTCACAAGCGTGTTTTGCAAGGGCAACTGTAAAGATTTTGCCGTTAGGTTTGGCACTGCCGACTTCGGTCGAAATCGTCACTGATTGGAAGTATTGATCTAAAGATAACGATCGCAGGACTGAATGTAATCGCGAATCAAAATTCGACACGATGCCGATCGGAATGCCGAACGTCTGCAACGATTCTAAAACCGCTACCGTCTCGGGATAAAGAACCCAAGGTTCTGCCGTTGCGAAATACTGAAAGACGTCTTCAAAAAATCGATCAAACGACTCAAACTGATTTACAACACCAACGCTATTGAACGTCTCAAATACCACCGATCGCCACCACTCAAACTCAAGCTTTGGGATCCTATCAATACTCGCCAACGGAAACACTGAAGACCCTGCCGTTTTGAACGCCTTATAGAACGCAGAGTCCAACGCTGCCGCACTCACATTGACCCCAACGCGATCGGCACATTTTGCATACTGCGCCCCCACCCCATCCCGCACCCCAAAAACTGTTCCAACCGCATCAAAGAAAATAACCGAAGGCTTTTCAACGCCCAAATTCTCACCGTCCAAATCCAGCTTGAGCAACTCCACCACACCCGTCAAATCCCTCATCGTTTGCATCTTAATTCCGCTCCAAATACTCTTTCACCATCAGTAACAGATCGCCCTTCACAGCATCATAGTCTCCCGTCTGACACCAGGCCCGCACCGACACCATCGTCCGATCGCGCATCGCCAACCCTAAAAGCTGAACCGTGGGCTTCGGGGTCGTCAACACCTTAGGATGACGACCGACGAGCGTCAGCAACTCCGCCATCACGGGCCTGAGCGATCCCCGTTCCGGGAGGCGCTGCCAACGATCGCCCAAGTCCATCTTAAGGTCCACGCGCCTTGTCCCCATCACCGTAAAGTTCTTCAACGTCCCACTAAACAGGCTCCCATTGGGCACCGTGATTCGCGTATTGTCTCCCGTCACGATCACCGTCGAAAACAACCCAATACTGACCACCGTTCCAGACACCCCACCGCCCTCAATGGAATCGCCCACCTCAAAAGGCCGAAAACTAATCAACAAAATCCCCGCCGCAAAATGAGACAAACTGTTCTGCAACGCTAGCCCGATCGCCAACCCCGTCGCACCGACAATCGCAACGATCGTAGTGGTTTCAATGCCCAAGGTATTTAGCGCCGCAACCCCGCCCACCACCCACACCAAAATTCCCGCCATCTGCACGAGGAAATGCTTTAACGTCGGCTCAATGCGAACCAACACTTGATTCACCACCGTCTGCATCATTTGTGCCAGCAGCCGAGTCAGCACCAACAGTCCGATCGCCCACAGCACCCTGGGAAAAATCGCAAAGCTCATGTCCAATAACGGCTTTACCATCAACCAATCCTGTATCTGCATATGCCTATGTGCTCTATTTTTGAGGGCATCGTATCAGTTTCATCGGTGTTCTTGCTAATCATGGGAAAGTCTGACATGATACTAAAGCCTTAAAAAGCAGAAAAAGCTAGGGTGACTGGCGCAATGGCAGCGCATCGGACTCTTAATCCGTTGGTTCTGGGTTCGAATCCCAGGTCACCCATTCAGCAGACTGACTAGAGAACTCTAAAGGAAACGCTAGTGCATCTACTGATTCCCGCAGCAGGCTCAGGTCGCCGCATGGGCAGCGATCGAAACAAGCTTTTGCTCCCACTTCTAGATAAATCAATTCTGGCTTGGACCCTTGAATCGGCTTCAGCGGCATCTTCAATAGACTGGATCGGAATAATAGGTCAGCCGATCGATTTTCCCGATTTCAACGCAATCATCACCTCGCTGAATCTGACCAAACCCGTCGTGCTGATTCAGGGCGGAAATACCCGTCAAGCCTCGGTTTATCAAGGATTGCAAGCCTTGCCAGAAAACGCCGAACAGGTGTTGATTCACGATGGCGCACGCTGTTTGGCAACGCCCGAGTTATTTGACAGGTGTAGCGCTGCGCTCCAAACTTGTTCCGGCCTCATCTCGGCAGTGACAGTCAAAGACACGATTAAAGTGGTCGATTCGGATTTGCTCGTTACAGGCACTCCCGATCGCGCTCACCTCTGGGCCGCCCAGACGCCCCAAGGGTTTCAGGTTGACTTGCTCAAAGCCTGCCACGAAAAAGGAATTCAGCATCAGTGGGAAGTCACGGACGACGCGGCATTATTTGAAAGATGTGGTCTTCACGTCAAAATTGTGCCCGGTGAAGAAACGAACCTCAAGGTCACAACTCCCGTCGATTTGGCGATCGCTCAGTTTGTCTTAAGCGATCGACGCATGAGTACTGCTCAGTCTAAATAAGACCTGTATTAAAACCTGTCAATCTCTAGAACCCAGACTCCGGAAAGATAAATCTGTAGGGGCATGGCTCGCCGTGCCCCAAACGCAACGAGAAAAAGCTTAATCGCTGGGTCATTCAAACCGCAGACGACTAGTCAATCAACTTAAAAGTCCAAGGTACAGGGGTTGAACCTGTCTGGGGCGAATTATGAGTTCGCTGCCTAAACCGCTCGGCCAACCTTGGAAGCGTATCCATCATTATTCTAGCTCGAAATTTTCTGATTGGGATACAATCATCACACATAAATTTAAACGACTTAAATATTGCCCCATGAAGCTCAACTCCACGGCAACCTTCACCTTCGCCCTCCTAATCCTTATGGTCGGTGCCGGAGTCTTTAGCGCAATGGGCGGATTTTCCCTGGGGAGCGAAGCCCTCAAAGGCGTCACCCAGCCTGACAGTCGCCCTAATAAGTCCAGCAGCGCTAATAATGCTGCCGCCAAACCCCGCAACTCAGGACAAGCCGAAATCACCCTTATGAAAGAAGAAGACATTCTCAAAGCGGCTAAAGAAAAAGTAAATAGCAGCCTCAAAGCGGGCGCAAAACCCGATCCCGGCGATCAAAAGGACAAATTCAGAGATCCGCCCGAGGACAGAAAAACCACCGGAAAATTCCCTTTCACCCATAAAGATAAAGGCGTCACCCTGGAAGTCACCGCCAGCCGCCGCCAAGACGACACGCTTCTCCTCGACCTCGCCCTCAAAAATGATAGCGATCAACCCGTCAAATTCCTCTATAGTTTTCTGACGATCACGGACGATCAAGGCCGCATCCTCAATGGCGAGACCACCGGACTTCCGTCTGAACTCCTCGCAAAGAGCGATCGCAGCACTGGAACCGTCAAGATTTCGAGTGCTCTCCTTGCCAACGCCAGTAAAGTCAGCCTACAGCTCTCTGACTATCCCAACCAAAAAATCCAGCTCGAAGTCTCCGATATCCCCGTCAAATAAACCTGTATGCCGTTTGCTGAAGTGGGTGGAAAGCTGCTCTCAATCCTCATTTTGATCCTAATTAATGGATTTTTTGTGATGACCGAATTTGCGATCGTTTCGGTGCGAAGGTCGCGCATTAGCCAGCTCGTGGATGCTGGAGACTTGCAGGCCCAAACGGTCCAAGACTTACAAATTGGTATCGATCGACTTCTGTCCACGACCCAGCTTGGCATTACGCTGTCTAGTCTGGCCCTGGGCTGGATTGGTGAAAGCACCGTTGCTCACCTCTTTCGCAATGGCCTGAACAGCCTGCCGCTGCCTGCTGCTTGGCTTGAAATCGCGACCCGATCGCTATCGATTCCCCTCGCCTTTCTCTTCATTGCCTACTTCCAAATCGTCCTCGGCGAACTCTGCCCCAAATCCATTGCGCTGCTCTATGCCGAAGATATTGCCCTCGCCCTTGCGCCGCTGAGCAGTGCCATTTCAAGATGTTTTTATCCCTTTGTTTGGGTGCTGAATAGCTCAAATCAAGGCTTACTGCGGCTCATCGGGATTCGCTACACTGGGCAGGGCTGGTACGAACAAGTGACCTCGGAAGAACTCCAGCTCATGATCGAAACCCAGAGCGAATCCATTGGACTTCAGCAAGAACAACGCGAGCTGCTCAGCAATATCTTCGAGTTTCGGGATGTCAGCGCAAACGAAGTTATGATTCGACGCACTAATATGATTACCATCCCGGTTGAGGCCACAGTGCGGGATCTGTTGGATGAAGTGTCTCGGTCACACCACTCACGCTATCCCGTCATTGGTGAATGCATTGATGATGTCTGCGGGATCATTCATTTAAAAGAACTGGCAGAACCCCTCGTTCAAGGGACATTGATCCTCGATAGCCCCATTCAGCCTTGGATTCGGCCCGCTCGCTTTGTCCCTGAGTACACCGCGCTTGGGGAATTGCTGACGCTCATGCAACGATCGCGTCATCATATTGTGGTGGTGGTGGATGAGTTTGGCAGTACGGCTGGACTGGTGACGATTCAAGATTTGATCGCCCAAATCATCGGCGAGTCTCCCGATAGCGAAGTCGATACGATTATTTCTATCCAACGCATTGATGCAAATACGTTCATTGTCCAAGCTCAGCTTGACCTCGAAGAAGTGAACCGCGTCCTCAAGTTAGACCTTCCTTCTTCAGATGAATATCAGACCCTCGGCGGATTTTTGCTGTACCAATGGCAGCGCATCCCCACGGAAGGCGAACTGATGACTCATAGCCAGTGCGAATTCACGGTTCTCTCGGCGATCGGACCTCGCCTGGATCATGTGCAGGTGCGTCGTTTGGAAGCGTTGGTGGACCCAACGGTTGTCTTGGACCAGACGGTTGTTTCGGATCGGGCCATTCCCTTGGATAATAAGAGTGCTGTGGTTTAGAGGGAAGGATGGACACGAGCAGTGGCACGATCGGGGTGGCATTGGTGGGAACGGGGTTTGGGTTGAAGGTGCATCTTCCGGCCTTGCGATCGCATTCTCGCATTGAGGTCGTTACGGTGGTGAATCGGGATCTCGCGCGTGCGGAGGCGATTGCCCAGGCCCATGGAATTCCCCACTTCTGTAGCACCCTTGAAGCGGCGATCGATCGCTCTCAGGTCCAAGCCGTCAGCATTTCGACGCCACCCTTTTTGCATTACGACATGGCGATCGCGGCGTTGAATGCGAATAAACACGTCTTCCTCGAAAAACCCACCACGCTTAATGAATCCCAGGCCCAAACCCTCTATCGCCTAGCCCAACAAAAGAATCTCGCGGCGACGATGAACTTTGAGTTTCGCTACATTCCGGCTTGGCAACGACTCTGGGAGCTGCTGCAAGAGGACTACGTTGGCACGATTCGCTACGTAAAAATCGATTGGCTGGTGGGCGGTCGCGCTGATGCAACCCGTCCGTGGAATTGGTATGCCCGAAAGGATCAAGGCGGCGGGGCACTAGGGGCGATCGCCTCCCATGTATTTGACTATGTGGATTGGCTGTTTGGTGAGGTGCGATCGGTGTCGGCTCGGCTTAGTACCGCGATTCCTTTCCGACCTGATCCCTTAGACAATAATCTCCTCAAACCCGTCACTTCGGATGACACCTGCAATCTTGTTCTAGAGCTTAACCATAAAATCCCGGTCCAAATTTCCCTCAGTTCAATAGCAATGGCGGGTCGGGGACATTTTGTCGAAGTCTACGGCGATCGCGGAACGCTTGTCCTCGGCAGTGACCATCTCACGGATTATGTCCATGGGTTCACTTTGCGGGGCAGTCAAAAGGGTCAGCCCTTGGAAACGCTAGAGATTCCCGATCGCTTGGCTTTTCCAAAAATTTGGGACGATGGACGGATTGCGCCGATCGTGCGGGTGATCGATCGGTGGGTTGAGTCGATGGACGCTGGGGAAATGTTGTCGCCTTCGCTCCGGGAAGGGGTGGGTTCTCAACGAATCATGGATGCGTGCCACCTGTCGAACGAGACTCATCAATTAGTGAGGCTTCCAAGGGGTGATGATTAACTGATTCGCGATCGTCGCTCTTTCGGCTTATCGTCAGTCGTACAATAATGATGATTACCCACTGGCTTCAGGCACCGAAATGACGCATCTTCGATCGACTTGGGAAAAACATTGGCAAACCCGCTGGACCCGCGCAATCGCTTGGACGATCGCCCTGGTTCTCGCCGCCGCCGCTCCCGCCTTCGCCCGCTCGCCTGAAACTGCCACCTACAAACCCTGCGCAAACCCGTCGCCCTTTGGCATTGGCACCTGTTACATGGGACGCGAAATCGCTCAGGTGATCGGTAGCTCTGGCTCCGGCTGGCTCGACAGGTCCACCCGCGAACTGGAAGAACGACCGACCAAAGCGATCGATGCTCTTAGGTTTAAATCCACCGATGTTGTGGCAGATATCGGCGCTGGAACCGGATACTTCAGTTTGCGTATTGCTCCTAAGGTCGCCAAAGTCTACGCGGTGGATTTGCAGCCTGAGATGCTGGATGTCCTCCGATCGCACCAAGCAGACCAAAAAATAACCAACATTGAAACGCTTCAAGGCCAACTCGATCGGGTTGATCTCCCTGAAAATAGCCTCGACTACGCCATTATGGTCGATGCCTATCACGAATTTTCACAGCCCAGAGAGATGATGCAGTCTATTTTTTCTGCGCTGAAACCCGGTGGAAAAGCCGTATTGGTAGAGTACAAAGGCGAGAATCCCTTGATTCCGATCAAGCCACTTCATAAGATGACTCAAACTCAAGCTCGGGGTGAACTCTCTGCGATCGGCTTTGAATGGGTGGAGAACAAACGCGTCCTACCGCAACAGCATGTCTTAGTGTTTCGCAAACCGATGACCTAACTCATTGTCTCTGGGTATGAGTCGCCATTGAATTGGCAATTTGACGCATTAGATTACTGTTTTGCAGTACATACAAGGTTTCTTGTTCTTGTTCCCAGTCTGCCGCACTAACTACAATAAAATCTTCCCCGTCTTGGCAAGTAACTTTAAGGGGGTTGTGTTGAGTAATCACTTTCTCAACACATTCTTTCATCGTATCTCTAAATTCATTTATGCTCACGGTATCCTTCGCTAAATTCATCCTAAAACCCATCTTGAATAATCCGTTTCGCCATCTGTTGAGCCACCGCTTCATGACCACTCGGTAGCCAATGTTTGTTATAGGGTTGGTAAACGCAGGTGGAAGACGCTTTGAGCGTGGGAATCAAATCTAGGAAGGGTAGTTTGAGGTCTTGGGCGATCGCCTGACTAGTGCGTTGGGGTAATTCAAAATCGAAATCTGCTAAATTCAAATGCTTTGGATAGTAGGGAAGTTGCTGTGGGGTACAAACTTGAATGGCACTGGGCACCATGGGCACAATCACCTTAGCGCCGATGGATTGGGCAACCTGTTGAATGTCTTGCAACCGTTTACGAAGCCGATCGGGGGCTTCTGCGGCAGGGGGCTTGAACCGATCGAAATCTGCTAGTTCATAGCCATATAGGGGAGAAGGTCGTCCCAACAGATCTTCTTTAATGGGGGAATACACTTTATTTCGCAGAAAGTTTGAGAGATGAGTCAAGCTCAAAATCGTCGCAATCCCATTGGGATCTCGCTTTCCAAAGCCGATCGAAGTTTGAAATTCTGCTGTTGTCATCATGACATCTTGATAATCATTGACGTAATGCTCAACAATAATCAAATCGGGTTTGTATTTGGGTGCAAAGGTTTTTACCACTGCGGCATACTGATCAGGTCCATAGCCAGTCATGGAAAAATTCAGCACTTCAACCTTGCGATTTTGCTGACGAACAGACGCTTCAGCATTCAATCTTTTTTCTAATAATTGGACCCAATTTTGCTCCGGTTGGACGCCATCTCCACTACTAAAGGCATCTCCTGTCACCAGAATTCGGAAGGTATTGGGGGGCTTGGCTTCGGAGTATTCTGGACCCGGAAAACCTAGAGAATTGGCGACGATCGAATAGTCGTAGGTTTCCCAACGGAGTTGGCTGGTCTGGGAGGGTTTGAGTTTCCAGCCGAAATTATCATCTGGGGTTAAGGCAATCCGCTCGCCCCAGCCGTCGATTTCCTGAGGATTCCACTGGCGAACAGCGAGTTCTCCGCTAAGCAATAGAGCGATTATCCCAGCCCCGATCGCTAGGAGTTTGAAACCTAATTTCTTTTGGGATTTAAATAGTTTTTTCATTCCTTTTAAGACATCCTATTATTTATCCTTATGATTTAACCCACATCAAACTCAAGATTAAATCTAATTTTAAACTCGTTGACTCGCATCCCATTTTTGCCCCAAAAACTGGACGCCCCATTCAATAAATAGGGTCAGACTAACCATCACAATAACGGACAATATGATGCCCATAAACGATCGGACAGACACCGTATTCTGTGGGATGCATCGCATTAAAACAGGATGATGAACTAAGAAGAGTCCATAGGAATGTTGACCAACCCAGCGTAATCCCAATCGATCGATTTGATCCATCCAGGGCTGATTCAGTAAAGGATAGAGAACCATCAAAAGTCCAGCACCGAGTAGAAACGGCGAGACACTCATGCCCCATAGGGTAAAGGCACCCACCATTCCCAGAGCGTATAGCACGAGTCCAATACTCCAAGATTTCGGCGATCGAAACCAGCGTTCCGTAACCTCAGGTGCGTGATGAAACCAAGCCGCAACAACCATTCCCAAGACAAATTCGGGTAGCCGCGTGATAAAAATATTGCCCCGACTCCACAACTCCAAATAGGGATCCCCAATGAGGTAAAGCCCAATCCCGCGAATCGTGAGGGCGATCGTACTCGTGCCCAACAACAACGGCATAGCCCCCCACCGTTGCAATCCACGATAGAGTAACGGAAAGATCAGATAGAGTTGAATTAACAACCCAATAAACCACCATGATGGACTGAAGTAATAAAACGTTTCTGGAGTGACTCGAAGGCCCAAGAGACTGAAATAAAATTGAGGTTGATTCAGTGCCATTCCCTTCTTTAATAGCAGCGAAATAATCAGAAATAACCCATGGACAAACCACCATAAGGGATAAAGTTTCCAGAGACGACGCTGGTAGAACAATAGCCAAGATTGACTCGATTTCTCACCGTTTCGCTGAAGCAAACTCCAAGTCAATCCAAAGCCACTCGCGATCAAAAATAATTGCACCCCTTGTTCGCCGAGCCATCCTGCATTGCGGATCACCGTCAAAGGAAAATCTGCCCAGCCATAGCCGGATAAGGGAGTCATCACCTGTGTAACCCGATCGGAGACTAGTCCCCAGTTTTGAACAGGGTTACTAAAATAAGGGGCGGTAGACATCCACTCAACCACATGGTTCAGAATAATACCCACTATGCCAATCGCCTTCAGTCGATCGAGCCAAAGAAAGGATCGGTTGCTTTTGGAAGAGACCGTACGATCGGTTGAATTCAAACGACGGAATGAGGAGAGAAAATTTTGAATAAAGGTCATGGGTGATTTACGTAAAACTGGGTTACTCTCGTCTACTCCGGCTCACCAAACACGTCGTTGAACACCTTCGAGACTTTGCTACCAGAGTCGATCGATTCCATGGGATCTTTCCGCAAGCGATGACGTAAACACAGAGTCGCAACCCGGCGGATGTCGTCTACAGTCACTTCGGTGCGTTCTTCGTAGGCCGAAAGTGCTTTCGCCGCGCGGTTGGTTACAATGTCTCCGCGTAATCCATCCACGTCAAGTTCTGAACAGACCTGAGAGATTTTGACTCGCAAATCGTGGTCAATTTTGATGCCTTTAAGTCGTTCTTGCGCGGCGACAATTTTGGCTTGCAGTCCATCTTGTTCGGGTTGAAACTGGACCAAAAAAGCAGGCGAATTGGCATCAAACTCGGTGCGTTGCTCCACAATTTGGACGCGCATTTCAGGATCTTTGACCGTGCGAATTTCGGCGTGCATCCCAAAGCGATCGAGCAGTTGAGGCCGCAATTCACCTTCTTCGGGGTTCCCCGATCCAACTAAGACAAACCGCGCCGGGTGCCGAATGGAAATCCCTTCACGCTCCACAGTGTTCCAACCGGACGCCGCCGAGTCGAGCAGCACGTCTACGAGATGATCGTCCAGCAGATTCACCTCATCGACGTAAAGAATGCCGCGATTGGCCTTAGCTAGTAACCCCGGTTCAAATGCTTTAATCCCTTCAGAAAGTGCTTTTTCAATGTCGATCGTGCCACAAACGCGATCTTCAGTTGCGCCGAGGGGAAGGTCCACCATTTGGATTTTTTTCTTGGCGATCGGCACGGATTTGCCTTGTTCTAACAAAAGCCGCACGTCGTCACCCATGATTTCAGGATCGCTTGGGTGACTATTGTAAGGATCGCCATCGACGACTTCAATTTCGGGCAGAAGATCTGCAAGAGCGCGAATCGTGGTGGATTTCCCGGTTCCCCGATCGCCCATGATCATCACCCCGCCAATTTTCGGATCGATAATGTTAAGGATGAGTGCGAGCTTCATTTCTTCCTGACCTACGATCGCGGTGAAGGGAAAAACGGCACGGCGGCGCAGTTGGGTTGGGGCTTCAGGAGTCATGACCACAGCAGTTTTTGATTTTAGGGAT
>JAYUJY010000282.1:0-2755 GCA_043764895.1 Synechococcales cyanobacterium
TACCTTTTTTGATCCCGTTCTTACGGATATGACTCGATTCACATTCAGGGCATTTCATCAGGATTCACCTTAACTCATACACTAATTATGCAACGCCGATTGTGGTAAGCGAGTTTTTCAAGGCTGCGAATTTTTCAGGGCTTCGGTGGCAGACGATCGTGATTCAAGGTCCAACTGCTACCTAAGGATCAGATTATAGTTAGTTTGGTTCCAGTTTATTGTTGAGAACTTATGGCACAGGTCATTGCGGTTACTGATGCGATTAAGAGTCTAGCCGATGTCGAACTCCGGCTGAATTTGCGCCGTAATGATCAGATCACTTTTTTCCATGAATGGCGATCGCCTTTGCCTGACCTGTCCCCCGCCGAAACTGACGACCTGGCGCAGTTGCATCGGCGATTGTTGTACCATCGGGCTGATGGCGAGTTGTTGGAAGGGGCAGTAATTCTGCTGGTGGTCTCACCTTTGCTGGAATTGGCGGGGTTCTATGACCCACCATTTAAGATTAAGGCCGAAACGACGATCGAACTGACGATCGATGATGGCGAAGAAATTCTGCGGGGACACATTGATGTTTTGATTTTGCAAAACCGTCTGTGGGTGGCGGTTTTGGAATCAAAGAAAACGACGATTTCAGTACGATCGGCACTGCCGCAAGCACTGGCTTATATAATGTCGAGGCCAAAGAGCGATCAGCCGCTATTTGGAATATTGACGAATGGCGATGATATTGTTTTTGTCAAGTTGACGCAGCAGCCCACGCCACAATATCAATTGTCACGATCGTTTTCGCTGTACACACTGCCGAGTGAGTTGCATTTGGCGTTGCAAACGTTGAAGCATTTGGGGCAAGTGGCGATCGGTGCGGTGGTCTGAGGGAACGCTGATTTGACACCCGGCAATCTGCCGGATAAGATGGAAGTAATTCTACTTGTGGTGAATGTGATGGATACTCCGCCAATGGCTCGGCTTGAAGCTCGCCTCAGTACTGAGGTGAAAGCCCTAGTACAAAGAGCGGCAGATTTGGAAGGCCGCACCATCACGGATTTTGTGGTGGCCAGCGTGAAGGCGGAAGCCTATCGTGTCATTGAGCAGCACACAAGGCTGAACCTATCACTTGAGGACAGTCAGGATTTTGTCAATGCGGTGCTGCATCCACCATTGCCCAACGCGGCCCTTGAAGCAGCGGCGACACGATACAAGCAAACACTTGCCGCTTCATGAGTATCCAAATCGAGTCCTTCGATCGGCAAAAACATGACCGGGCCAATTTTTCCTGCGGCAGACCCTCGCTCGATCGATATATTGCGGAACAGCTTTCCCAGGATGTCAAAAAAGGTGTCGCAGCCGCCTTTGTGCTGACGGTGGATGATGATCCCAAAATTTTGGGCTACTACACACTTTCGGCATCGATCGTCGATATTGCCGCATTGGATTCAGCGATCGCGAAAAAACTGCCGCGTTATCCCCAGCTACCAGCGACGTTATTGGGACGTCTGGCGGTGGATGAAAAATCCAAGGGCCAACATTTTGGTGAAATGCTGCTCGTCGATGCCCTGCGCCGATCGTCGGCAGCCACTCAACAAATTGCGTCAGTTGCAGTTGTGGCGGAGGCTTTAGACGAAAATGCCGTGAATTTCTATCAGCGATATGGCTTTCAA
This sequence comes from Synechococcales cyanobacterium, assembly GCA_043764895.1. Classification (GTDB taxonomy): domain Bacteria; phylum Cyanobacteriota; class Cyanobacteriia; order Leptolyngbyales; family Leptolyngbyaceae; genus JAAFJU01. The sequence continues at coordinate 1,662 of JAYUJY010000282.1, forward strand.
TCATTCAAAGATAATGCCATGAAACTCTATTACCCAATGTCCTCGATCGCGGCACTCTGCGAGAAGCTGGGGTTTTGACTATTCTGCGATCGCAACCCACGATCGGCAAGTGTGGCAACTTCAGCAACACGATCGCACCACTATTGTTGGAATCCGCCGATCGGTAGATTTTTGGGATGAAACCCGAATTTAGGGTTTGTAGCCGAGTTTTCTGAGGGCTTCGGCGGCGGACGATCGAACGTTCGAGTCCTCATCTTTGAGCAAGGGAATCAAACTGGGAATGATGTGTTTAGCCGCCTTGCCCATATGCCCTAATGCCTCAGCCGATCTCGATCGCATCTCTACATTTGGATTTTTGAGCAAGGGAACTAAACTTGGGATAGCTGACACGCCTATTTCGCCTAGTGCCTGAGCCGCACCCGATTGAACCCATGAATCTGGATCGTTGAGCAAAGGAATTAAATTGGGAATCACTGATCGGTCGGACGCTCCTATACTTCCTAACGCCTGAACCGCAGCCCATCGCACCTGTTTCTCTGGATCTTTGAGCAAGGGAATTAAACTAGGAATGGCGGATTGGGCAGACGCTCCTATCCTCCCTAGCGCCGAAGCCGCATTCGATCGCAACACTGCATCTGGATTTTTGAGCAAGGGAATCAAACGGGGGATAGCTGGCGTTCCTATCTTTCCAAGTGCGCTAGCCGCATTCGATCGCAACGCTGCATCCGGATCGTTCAGCAAAGGAATTAAACTAGAAATGGCTGGCATTCCTATCTTTCCAAGCGCTGAAATCGCTCCCCCTTCTAGTTCTGGATGTTTGAACAGGGGAATTAAATTGGGAATAGCGGATTGGGCGGACGCTCCCATACTCCCTAGCGCATCAGTCACGCTCAATTGAACACCCCAATCTGGATCTTTGAGCAAGGAGATCAAATCGGGAATAGCGGATTGGGCGGACGCTCCCATACTTCCTAATGTGAAAGCCGCAAGTGATCGCATCTGTGGATCATTTGATTTCAATTGTTGAATCAGTCGACCTACCTCTTCACTCTGGCTGACTTGCTACGGTGGAAGAGACTGCGATCGCCCCACCC
>JAYUJY010000283.1:0-10693 GCA_043764895.1 Synechococcales cyanobacterium
TAGGGGCATGGCTTGCCGTGCCCCAAACCCAACGGAGAATAGATCAATAGGTCTGATTATCTGGATTGTTTGCAATACTGGGCTTACTTACGCCGCATATAGCAGTCCGACATGATTCGTGAGAATCAGATTCCTTCTGGGAAAGCCTTTCAGAGAAAAGTTATCTCACAGATGAGATCGGATTGCTATAGTACTAGGTTAAAACATCGATCGCTTCAAGAAGCTGTTCCCTAAGAGTCATAACCTCGCCTCGCAAGTGTTAAATATAACTTCTACTGTTGTCACAACACCGAATTGCTATCGTAATCACATTCTAGCCGATCGCAACTCCCTCAACATCACAATTGCAGCCGCATTAAACTGTGGGATTAATAACCACTTCTCAACGCCTTTCGATACGCTTTTATCATTGCAAATTGCTCATTGGGCTTCACATGAAGTGTCAGTAGCCCAACATCACAGTTCGGCAGAAGCTCACTTTTCCCTAAGATTTCATATCCCGAATCGCGTAAATGATGAATCGTAAAGCGATCGCTCGGGTAGTCCCAGACCCAAACTTCAGAAGTACCCAGTCCTCGATAGATCTCTAACTTATCCACCAACCCACTCGTTACCACCACTTCAACAGCCAAATCTGGAAAGTCCTTAACACTTCCAAAGCAATAACATTCATCCGGTTCTAACCCGCGTGCCGACTCAAACCGTCGCAACGTCGCTGCCCCAATGCCATGGAACCAAATATCCATTTCAATAAAGTACGCTTCCAGCAGCAGAGCAATCATCGTCTTAAGTTCCTCATGCAACCGTGACGTGCTCATGATTTCCAACTCTCCTTCCAGATAGCTCAGTCGCAATGCGGGAAAATCAGTCCCAAACGTCTCTAATAACTGCTCGTATCGTTGCCAACTCACCGCTGATAGCAACAGCCGAGACTCAGCCGTAAAACTCGTCGAAATCGCGATCGGTGGAGACAACAGTTGCATATAAGTTAAGACTGTAGAATTTATATCGCAGTTTCTTAGTTTACATCGTAGGATGGGATCCTCCCCAAATCCCACAAAATTTTCTCATTCCCTGTGCGAAAATTACCCCATGAAACTAGAGCTTTACCAAACGATCGCCTTTAACCGAGACCTTCTAGAGGTTAACCTCCATCAAGGAGACATTGCGATCCTCATTAATTACGTTCCTCATCCGATTGACGGGGATGAGGGTACGGTCTTAGAAATTTTCAATGCGATCGGTGAATCAATCAACATTGTCACCGTTCCGATTTCCAGTATTAGCGCTCTACAATCCAACGCCACTCTTTCTATTCGTCGTCTTATGACTGCTGAGTAATTGAAGGCGAAGATCGTCCAAGATGGTTAGCGATTGATGACGGGAGGATAGGCGAATGGTATCAAACTTTCCGACGTCAGCCTTAGGCAACTTTAACGAAGTAATATTTATGTTGAAGACGCGGAACAATTCAAGAAGATATGATATACAGCTATTGAGTTCCCTACGCCTCGCTCATGCTCACTAACCCACACATCAGGTGTAGAAGTTAGAACTTGAACTCTCTGTAAAAGCTTTGTGGTACACAAAACATTATTTGAATCTCTATCAAAACATCGCTTCAATTCGGATTCCCAATAACTTGCAACGTCACTTTGAATGTACGCGATCATTGCGGCTTCTGGGTATTGTGCAGCGTACACGCCTTTGACAAAGCATTGCAGCCCACCTTGACCGACATATTTTCCGATCGGATAGCCATTTTTTCGTAATCGTTTGGCTTCAAAAATATACTTAGGTCTTGGGCGACTATGGCCAACCACGACTAAATCTAATCTTCGTCTGCTTTTTCCTGTACGCTCTTCAACTGAAATAGGTTTCTCTTCCTCGATAGAGTAGCGATCGAATTTTTCGGGAGTGGAAGGAGCGTCAAGTCTTTTCTCTATTGCTTCCACAATTAATCCTGTGATCGCTTCTTCCATAAGATTACAGTGAATCTCTGGTAAAGCATCTTGATATCCCCAGGCAAGAATCTGATGGGCATCTCGTCGAAAGCCGTAGTCATACGCATTTAAAGCCAATGAGTTAAGATTCTCTGCTCCCATTATCGAAGCACCTCATGTTGTCCTCGTCTTACAGCGAGGATTTCGGCAATAATATCGTCAGAGTCGTTCAGAGCTTGCGTCCTAGTCCAATCAATCAAACGCGGAGACTTACAGATATAAACTCTCGAATCCTCAAAAATACGAAGACTGCGCTGCACATAGACCCATTGACTAAAGCGTTGCTTGGCTTTCTCCCGAACCTCATTTAGAAGCAAAGATAAATCTCCCTGTGCTTGTTCAACAAGTACATCTATGGAAGTAAAATTATCTGGACGTAAGAATTCTATTGAACACATAACTAATTTATTTGAGTAGGTTAAGCTAACTTTGTGGCGCACTCCACTTCCTTCAGTGAAAGAATCAAGTTCATCTCTAATATATAGTCCATACTTCTGGAGATGTTCTGAACTTGGAGATGCCGTTGCAGGGACAATGGACTTTCCTTTATTGAGCTGCAATCTAATGGAAATAAATTCCCTTGCAATAATTCCAATATTTTCAGGAATAGACAACGTATCCTGAACAAATTCATCAAGAATTTTTTGAATCTCAGTTTCCGAAGTATTAGTAAACTCTTCTAAATAGGCTAACCGTTTCTGTAATTGTGCAAGCTCTTCAATGTCCGCCTGAGAAAATTCAGGTATTGGAATTTTTTTCAACGCCTGTGGAAAGATTTTATTACGTCCTACCCCCCATGAAGGGCTATTGAAAAAAAGGAAATACTGGATAAGACTAGAATTTACTAGGACCGAGATTGCACGTAAATAATTCGCATCGATTTCATGAGAAGAAATGCCTATTTGAGGCTCTGGGATAACAAAATCAATATCACTGTAAGCACAATATTCTGGACTAAGAACTATATGAGGTGCTCTAGCTAGTCTAAAAGGAAGACTTCTTCCCTTTCTAACATAGCAAGATTCTTGAGAAATTACATGCAGAATATTTTCAGGTATTGTGAAACGAAATTTAGTTCTTAATATCTGATGTTTATGTAACTTTGTATGAATATCAAGCCTTCTCCAACCCTCTAAATATGGCGCTGATTCAACCTCACCCGTTGAATCTTGCTTTCTAATCTGAAGTCCTGTATCAAAACTCCAACCTTTTTGAATTGCTAAATCACCTAAAGTATTAGGAAAAATTCTGCACAAACGTTGTATCGTTCTTGAATCTCTCCAAGTTCCCCATAGAGCCATTTTCCATACAAGCATCTCTCCTGTTTCTAAGTCTTGATGTGCTATTATCGAAATTTCATTTTCATTAATAGAAATTGCCCATGTAGTTCGATTACTACCTCTATTCCAAGGGCGATTGGCAAGCTGATTTGTAACAAACGGCGCATAATGTACAAGGTCAGGTTTCTTCGCTGTTGTTTTACGATAGATCAGAGTTGCGGCAGGTTCTTGCCCTCTGCCACCGAAGAGAACATAAGCCAAATGCGAGAAGTTTGTTACTCTTGAGACGGTATAAGCAGTAAAAAAATGCTTTCTATATTTCTGCGATTCTTTGTTAAATAGGCTGGTTGCATGGACTAGTAATCCAACATAGCCGTTATCAGCAAGTAAGTCAGTAACTCGCCAAGTAAAAGCTTCACAAACCCGATTACCACCGACAGGATAAATCTTTACATTGCTAGCGATCCATTGAAGCGCATTATGTTCAGCCTTTGTAGATTTTTTAAGTTCAATCCATGGGGGATTTCCCACAATCAAATCAAATTTATTATTCTGTTTCCAGAAGTCAGATTCATCATCAAAAAAATCACATTCAAAGATTTGAGTGTTGTGGAGCGAAGGAAACTTGAATTGCTTATTTTGGTGCAAGTCGGGAGGATCAATGTAATTTAGTAAGGTTAAAATTAGGCTAAATTCAGCGACATAACAAGCCTCTTTATTTCTTTCTACTCCATAGATGCTTTCACACAGAATCCTTCTTAGTTCTGTAGGCTTCAGCTTATGGTTTGGACTTTGTGCGAGTGCAATTTCAATTAACCTGCGATAAGCTAGCACCAGAAAAATTCCAGACCCGCAACAGGGATCAAGAATTTTCATCCCAACCTGCAAAGGTTTTGACTCCTCTAATTCACACAATAAGTAATCTGCTACGGGTTCAGGCGTATAGACTGCACCAACCTTTTTGCCTGCCCCTTGCGAATGGAGAAATTGCTCATAAATAGAGGACAATGTTTCAACTGGAATATAAGAAAAATCATAGGCTTCAAAATCAAGATGTAACTGTCCTGAAACAGAATCATCTCCTTTAAAGGTAGATGCGACTAGCGAGACAATCTCATCACTTAAGATTGTTTCGATGTTGGGAGGTAATGGGAAAATAGCACCATTAAAGCGGCTTTCTAAAACTTCAGTCAAATGAAGTAACCCGGCTAGCGTTGAATTACGACCTAGTACCGTATCTAGAGCTAAACCATTCTCTGCAAGGAATTCCTCTGAAAGAATTCCTCGATCGTAAAGATAGCGGATATAGACATACTTGCCGATCAGGGCATGAATGATAGGTAAATCTAACTCTGTAGTCTTTAGGCGTTTTTCTAGTCCTTCAAGATTTTTAAGTAAGTGAGTATCGACTCTTTTCTCAGGAGTAATGTATCTGGCCTGAGTCTCCCAAATTCTTCCAGAATCTATGGATTCAGCATTAAAGTCTGCAAGCTGATCTCGAATACTTTCAAAAGTGAGATCAACAATATTCTGAATTTCTTTAATTAGCCCTTTTCCTTCATTACTGATGGAAAAATCAAATCCTGTATAAACTCTAATTTCATTAGGAAGGAGAATGACTAGGAAAGGTGCATTTCCCAAATTCCATAGTCTTTGATGTATCTGCCTAGCCTCCTCTCTCGTTCTGGCTTCAGCAACATAAACAGCCGGACGATCGGGTAGGATTTTCTGCTCTTGGGGACTGGTTTGAAAAACATAGGCTCCCTGAATTCCAGCTTTTTTTGCTGCACGAAAAATATGCTCAGTCACTGGCTCCTGCGAAGCTTCGCCAATAGCACGATAATTTGCTGACTGGGCATATCCAAGTTCATGTAAGAGCTGATCCCGCTTCAGATAAGTACCTCCATTATTATTCCAGCGCTCTATCCTATATACATTACAGTTTTTTAGCTTAGAAATTTGGATTAAGTCGTGGTCAGCATTCTAGTACATAAGATCTCTTTTTGAGTACATAGTCTCAATTTTGGTCTAAAGTCTATTCCCTCGATCTAAAAATTATTCCGGCAAAGCCGATCGCCCCAACACCTTAAGTCAGACAGTCGATGCTTCACGACCGATCGTAGGTTATTGCCCTGCTCAGCCATTCCGATCGCCCTCTTCACAAATCCCTGACCGCTTTTCGTCCAACGTGGCCCCAAACGTCCTATTGTACTGGATAGCCTTTTGCAGACGGTAAGGAACTCAGGCGGTCGCCACTTATGCAATTCAGTAAGATTTTGATTGCCAACCGAGGAGAAATCGCACTCCGGATTATTCGGACCTGCGAAGAAATGGGAATCGCCACGGTCGCCGTGCATTCCACGATCGATCGCAACTCCCTCCATGTCCAGCTTGCCGATGAAGCCGTGTGTATTGGCGAACCCGCAAGTGCAAAGAGCTACCTGAACATCCCCAATATCATCGCCGCTGCCCTCACCCGCAACGCTACGGCGATTCATCCCGGCTATGGATTTTTGGCCGAAAATGCCCGATTTGCAGAAATCTGCGCGGATCACAAAATCGAATTTATTGGTCCCGCACCCGAGTCCATCCGATCGATGGGCGACAAATCCACCGCCAAAAAAACCATGCAGCGCGTCGGCGTTCCCACTGTTCCAGGAAGCGACGGACTAGTCGCCGATGTCGATGAAGCCAGAGTTGTGGCCCGGTCCATGGGCTATCCCGTCATTGTAAAGGCCACAGCAGGGGGCGGCGGACGGGGAATGCGGTTTGTGCTGACTGATGACGACCTCGCGAAAGCTTACTCAGCCGCTCAAGGGGAAGCCGAAGCCGCCTTTGGAAATGGCGGGGTTTATATTGAAAAATTTGTCCAAAACCCGCGTCACATTGAATTTCAAATCCTCGGCGACAAGCATGGCAACGTGATTCACCTCGGCGAGCGCGAGTGCTCCATCCAGCGCCGCCACCAGAAGCTCCTCGAAGAAGCGCCCAGCAGCGCCCTCAACCCGATTTTACGCGAAAAAATGGGGGCTGCATCGGTGCTGGCCGCTCAGTCGATTAACTATGTTGGTGCCGGGACGGTAGAGTTTTTGCTGGATGATTCGGGGAATTTCTACTTTATGGAAATGAATACCCGGATTCAGGTGGAGCATCCGATTACTGAGATGATCACCGGAGTAGACCTGATCGCCGAACAAATTCGCATTGCCCAAGGCGAAAAGCTGCGGCTGACCCAAGACCAAGTGCGTCTCAACGGTCACGCGATCGAATGTCGCATCAATGCCGAAGACCCCGACTTCAACTTCCGCCCTAGCCCCGGCAAAATCAGCGGCTACCTTCCGGCTAGCGGCCCTGGGGTGCGGATGGATTCCCACGTCTACACCGACTACGAAATCCCGCCGTACTACGATTCGCTCATTGGGAAGTTGATTGTGTGGGGAGCCGATCGCGACGCTGCCATTCGGCGGATGAAACGGGCGCTGCGAGAATGTGCCGTCACAGGTCTTCCGACCACGATCGCCTTTCACCAAAAGATTTTAGATACACCAGAATTTCTCAGCGGTGATATCTATACGAATTTTATTGAGAAAGTGATGTTTAAAAAGTGATGTTTAAAAAGTGATGTTTAAGAAATGAAGTTAGAAAGGGTTAGCATGTCATGTCTTGGTTAAATCTTCTGTCCTTCGCGGGCATTTTTATGCTGTGCGGCATTGCATGGCTCGGGTCTGAACACAAACGTAGAATGCCTTGGCCCGTGATTTTGTGGGGGATTGCGTTGCAGTTGGGCCTTGGTTTACTGGTGTTTCGGTTTCCGGTAACGCGGGAAATTTTGCGGATTCTGAGCAACAATATCAACTCGATTTTGGATGCCACTGAAGCAGGCGCACGATTTGTCTTCGGGGATTTACTCGTCCCAAATACCACATCTCTTCCCGGACCCGTCGGCGCAGGGCGATGGCTGGCGCGGGCAGTGACTCCGGCCTATGTGGCAGTGGTGGGCGATCGATTGCCTTCTGAGAACCTCAACCTCGGCTACATCCTGGCTTTTCGCGCCCTGCCGTCGGTGATTTTCTTCTCGGCGCTAACAATGCTGCTTTACAACTTGAAGGTGATTCAGCCCGTGGTTCATGCCTTTGCGAAGGTGTTTCACAAGCTGATGGGCCTGAGTGGGGCAGAATCTTTGAGCGGGGCGGCCAATATTTTTGTCGGCATTGAGTCGGCGCTGGTGATCAGACCGTTCTTAGCCAACATGACCCGCAGCGAACTCTGTGCGATTTTGGCCTCCTGCTTTGGCAGTATTGCGTCTACCGTCCTGGCCCTCTATGCCAATCTCCTGCGCCCCGCCTTCCCGAACATCGTCGGCCACCTCGTTTCCGCCTCGCTCATGGCCATTCCCGCCTGCTTCGTCATCGCGAAGATTTTGGTCCCCGAGACAGAAGAACCCCAAACCCTGGGCAAAATCCCTCAAGATGCGGAAGACGAACATCCGATGAATGCGCTTGAAGCCGTGATTACGGGATCGTGGGATGGCGTAAAATTGGCTGTGTCGATCGCCTCTCTCCTCATTGCCGTCCTAGGACTCGTGGCTCTAGTGAACCTATTCTTTGGCAATCTAGCCGCTTTAGGCGACAGCGCAAATCCTTACTTAGCTAAGTTTGGAAGCGTGTTTAAAGTTATTACGGTTCAGAATATTGCGGGTGCGTTGTTTCTGCCCTTAGTCGCGATTACGGGCGTTTCGGATCAGTGGGCTGAAATTTGGCAGGTGTCGGTTTTGATTGGCCGAAGACTGTTTGAAACGGAGATTCCATCGTATTTGGAACTTGCTAACTTGTCTCAGCAAGGGCTACTGCGCGATCGAGCCTTAGTCATTACCAGCTATGCTCTGTGTGGGTTTGCCCATCTCCCATCCCTCGGGATTTTCATCGGCGGGTTTGTCTGTTTGATTCCCTCAAGGCGGAAAGATTTGACGGAGTTGGGATGGAAAGCGCTGTGGGCGGCGACGTTAGCGACGTTGATGATTGGGTGTGTGGCCGGGGTCTTTTACTCTGCGGCAGATGGTGCGATCGTGGGTCGATAAAAGAGAATCAAAATTATGACGAACACTACAACAAACCCTATGACAAATATTACACCAAACGATATGACAAACTCTTCAACTAACACCATCCTGCACTTTAAAGGATTGATTCGAGAGCTTCACTACAATGCTTGCGTCATTGAGCCGTTGAACAAGTTTCCCCTGCGTGAATTTGACATTAACCGAGCGAAAGCATCCGGCATTATCGAGACCGAAAATACTAAAGTTGCCTACGCTAAATGGGTATCTCCCAAGCGAACCCAAATCTCATCTCTCGCCCGGACTTATAATAGCTACAGCGCCTCTAAAACCGTCTCCAAGACCCTAGCGATCGTCCCAGTTCTTAAAGATGACGGGCGAGATGGCGATTTAGATAAGCTTCACTATTCCACGGTTTCATCCCTGAATCTGCTCAATACGTATTTGGTGCTGGGCTATCACAACCATGCCGATAAAAATTCAACGCCCGGTTCGATCGATCGTGATAAGCTCACTAACCATCGCTTTGAAAGTGAGTCCATCCGATCGCAAATCCAAGCCATCATCGACTATCCCAAAAATGCGTTTCATTGGAATAAACAGCTTCTAGAAACCCAGTTTGGCGATACGTTACGACAAGCTCTAGACGCCTACTGGAAAATCTCCGATCGCACGGGCGTCAAGATTCATCCGTACGTTGGGATGGATCACTATCAACAATCAGTGATTGCAGATCTCGAAGCCTTTGAAAAAAACTCTCTCACTAAGCCTCAGGATGATACAGATTCATCGCAAAATGTCGGAACCTTGAAATATCCAGTTAGTGGTTCCAAAGCAACTTTTGTTATTGAAACCGATCGAGGTGGGCGCTATCCATTAGTGCCAGAATCGCTGTTTTGGCTAACCGATCGTTATGTGATTCAAGAGTCTCGCAACTCCCCGAAAAAACCGTTTCTCGATCTATCCGAAATTCAAGAAGCGTTGCTTAAACTCATTCCCTACGCCAGCCTTCATTCATTAAAGCTCAATGGCGAAGCCGTTCAGTTTTCAGTCCGTCTAAAGCTCACTGGATTTACCGTCCTGAACCAAATCATGTTACCCGCTACGCCTGAAACGATCGAAGCATTCTTCACCACAAATTCAGGCATTCTCAAGGAGTCAGATCACCGAGTGATTCACTTGCTCAATCAAGAAGCGGAACAAAACGATCGGCTTGAAATTTCGATCGGCGGTAATGGTTAGAAATAGCGGCTAGTACTACGCAGCGTAAAATAAGATCTGTACTAAAACCCCGTTGGGTTTGGGGCACGGCATGGCCATGCCCCTACAATCTCCGGAAAGATAAATCTGTAGGGGCATGGCTCGCCGTGCCCAAACCCAACGACGGGAATTTCAATCGCCGGATATTGTTTAATAATTTTATTTAACGGTCATCTCTAATACAGTCGGCTCAATACAAAATCACACAAGTTTTCCAGCGCCTCACGAGACTCCGAAGCGGGAAGATTAGCCAGATACCCGATCGCTTCCTTGGCATGAAACTGAGCCAGTTCTCTCGACTGCGCAATCCCAGTGCTTTTTTCAATTATGGATAACGCCTGCTCCAAATCTCCATCTTCAGAAAACTCACGCTCAATCAGCGTTTTTAAATACGGCTGTTCTTCCATGGCGTATAGCACCGGAGCCGTCAAATTTCCGCTTTTGAGATCTGATCCAGCAGGCTTACCCAAGCTTTCCGCCGATCCCGTAAAATCCAAAATGTCATCCACCACTTGAAACGCTAATCCCCAATGGCGACCATAATGATACAGCGCATCAGCCTGCTCAGACGTCCAATCACTGAGAATCGCCGACGCTTTCGCACTGTTCGCTACCATCGACGCCGTTTTGTAATAGCTTTTCTTCAGGTAAGACTCCATTGTAATGTCCGTATCAAACCGATTAAATCCCTGCTGAATCTCTCCCTCCGCAAAATCCTTGATCACTTCAGACAGCAGTTTTACAACATCCAAGTTATCCAGATTGGCCAAGTACCACGACGACTGCGCAAATAAGAAATCGCCCGCCAACACCGCAATCCGATTCCCAAAATCAGCGTGAACCGTCGGAATCCCTCGACGCAGTTCCGACTCGTCCACCACATCATCATGCACCAGACTCGCCGTATGAATCATCTCAGTGATTTCCGCTAAGCGTCTGTGTCGTTGAGTCAGTTCTTGGTGCGGCATTGTTGCCCGCGCGACCAACAATACGATTGCCGGACGCACCCGCTTCCCCCCCGCCCCAAACAACCGCTCGGCTGCCGCGTAGAGAATCGGATGCTGGGCACCGATCAACTGCTTAAGGTTCTCGGT
>JAYUJY010000284.1:0-10662 GCA_043764895.1 Synechococcales cyanobacterium
CCCCGTTCCCTCCACTAACCTCCGACGTCCCATTCACAATTCTCACTTCACAATTCTCACTTCTCATCTTCCCACAGCCGCAGCAACTGCGATCGCCAAGCCTCCACCGCTCCCTCACTAGACGTATCCAAATCTCCCATTACCCCTTCTGAGTAAAACCGCTCCAGCGTCTTCATCGTGGCTTCCATCGACTGCCCCTGCTGCTTTGCCGCTCGGATAATCTGGCGAATCTGCTTCTCCACATGCCGCTTAAACACCAGCTCCAAGCCCTGACGAAACATCGAAATCAGCCGACCGATCGCCGATCGAAAATCCGCTTCCGTCAAACTCGCACCCTCATGCTGAAACACCGTCCAAATCAGCCCCTGATGAATGGCATAGCGCGCCTCCTGCGTCTCGTCAAAATTCGCCTCCAGAAACTCCTCCAGAAACGCACCCGCCTCACTCAACCCCACAATAGGCACCATCATTCGGATCCAATCTTGATCCGACGATCGCAGCACCAGCAGCCGAAAACTCTCCTTCTCGATTTGATAGGAACCCGGAGCGAGGGTTTGTACGTCATCTCCAAATAAACTGGCCAATACATTCGGAATGTCTTGCGGTGTCATATACATAAAGCCTGGACTTAACCTGTGTTGGGATACCCTCAGCGATCGGGCCTTTCGGTTAAGCTTATCGTACATGTCTTCCCAGTCTCTTCTCAATCTAGAAGCGATCGGTGTTTTAATCGCCCCCTACAGCTCCGGTAAAGTTTATGCGTAAGTCGTTTGTCTTAGATACGAATGTTCTGCTTCACGATCCCGCCGCAATGCTGAAGTTCGCAGGGCAGGACGTCATTTTACCCATCACCGTCATCGAAGAACTCGATCGCTTCAAAAAACAGCCCGAAATGACCGGACGCAACGCCCGCCAAGTTTCCCGTACTCTTGACAATTTGCGGCAGCGGGGACGCCTCACCGAACCCATCGAACTCGACCACGGCGGACATCTTCGCGTCGTCCTTTGCCACCGCGAAACCCTTCAAGAACTCCCCGCCGAACTCGATCGCGACTATGGTGACAATGCCATTCTGGCCGTAGCGCTCGAACTGCAACGTGAATGCAACTGCAACGTCGTCCTCGTCAGTAAAGACACCAACCTCAGAATCAAAGCCGATGCCCTCGGACTCGACGCCCAAGATTATGAAACCGATAAGGTGGATTTTTCCGACCTCTACACCGGAACCGCCGAAGCCTGGGTCGAACCCGACGTCATCGATCGTCTGTTCAAAACCGGAGCCACCGAAATCCCCGGCACCTTCTGCCCCAACGAAGCCATCACGCTGATCAACCAGACCAATCCTAACCACACCGCCCTCGGCATCATCGAAGGTAACAGCGGAAAACTTGTGCCGATCGGCAAGCTTCCCTATGGCGGCGTGTCTCGAATTCAGCCGCGCAACCGGGAACAGCAGTTCGCCCTAGATTTGCTTCTGCGGGATTCGATTCAACTCATCACGCTGGTGGGGAAAGCCGGGACTGGGAAGACCTTGCTCGCGATCGCGGCGGGGTTGCAGAAAGTAGCCGATGAGCATATCTACAGCAAACTGCTGATTTCCCGACCCGTCATTCCCATGGGCAAAGACCTGGGTTACTTACCCGGTGATGTAAACGAAAAACTCACGCCTTGGATGCAGCCGCTCTACGACAACTTCGACCTGATTTTCGGCACAGGCGACTCTACCAATAAGCCGAGTCACTGGCGGCGGGGCCATGAAGAATTGATCGAACATGGGCTGCTGCAAATTGAGCCGCTGACCTACATTCGAGGCCGCACCTTACCGCAGCAGTTCTTTGTCGTGGACGAGGCCCAAAACCTCACGCCTCACGAAGTCAAGACCATCTTGACCCGCGCGGGCGAAGGCACCAAAATCATCCTCACGGGCGATCCTGAACAAATCGACAACCCTTACGTTGATGCGTCATCCAATGGCCTAACCTACATCGTCGAACGGTTTAAACATGAATCGATCGCTGCCCACATCACCCTGTCACGTGGTGAACGATCGCCCCTCGCCGAACGTGCGACCAAGTTGCTATGAGACCTGCCGTGAGACCTGCTGTGAGACGATCGATTCTAAATCCCGACCTGACCTATAGTTTCCGCAAGTATTTCGAGATGAATGTAGATCTCGATGACTTGATGGCCGAGTTTGATGTGGTGTTGGAACGGCGGGAGTTGGACTTGCCAAGGCGATCGGGAGTTGAGCTGAATCTGGTGGATTTACATCGACAGTTGCGATCGAATTTGCAGCATGTTGATCTCACCAGTGAAGCCGCACGTCGGGAATCCCTGATCTTCCCGATCTTAATTTACCTCTGCGAACAAACCCACTCCCGTCTCAAAATTGAATACTCGATCGAAGTCAATCAGTACCTCCGAGGCACCCTTGACTACTACATCCAGTCCGCCCAAAACTTCCTAGTCGTGGAAGCCAAACAAGCTGACTTGACCCGAGGATTTGCCCAGCTTGCGGTGGAAATGGTAGCGCTGGATTGCTGGGTTGAAGGGACGTCCGACACGTTTTATGGGGCCGTGACGACGGGGGATGTCTGGAAGTTTGGATGCTTTGATCGATCGAAGCGAATCATCTATCAGGATCTCAACCTCTACACGGTGCCGGGTAATCTCTCCCCGCTTGTTCATTATTTGCTGGCAACATTAACACCAGAACCGTCGATCGGGTGAAGAAAGGGTCTGAATTTTGATCATTCATTCTTCAGATGCAGAATTGTTTTATATCATAGAGGCTCTACCGGGGCACTCTAAAGACAGACTTTACGGACAGAGCACGATCGCAGACATCGATCGTGCGTCCAAATCAGTCTGTTGGGGTGGACCTTACCAGTCAGTGGCAGCTATGGCAATGAGTCGAGAAACAACAAAAGAAGGTCTATTTGCGCGTTTCCTACGGGGATTGAATTTACGGCCAGAGGAAAGTAATCGGACCTTCTGGATGTTTCTAGGCTGTTCCACCATGTCGGTGGGAGTGCTTTGGCTCGAAACCGCTGCGACCGGAATTTTTGTGGCGGAGTATGGCACCGATCGACTGCCCTTAATTTATCTATCCAGCACGCTCGTCAGCTTGTTTTTGGGGGTCATCTATGCGTGGGTGCAGTCGATTGTGCCCCTGAGGTGGTCGCTGGTGCTGGTGTCGCTTTTGATGGCTTTTCCCGTATTGCTGTTTTACCAGGGACTGGTGCTCCCACCGAATACGCCTGTTCTATGGATGAGTGGAATCGTTGGGCTGACGACCCTGAAGATAGTTGCGATCGCCATGCGACTGTGGTTGCAAGTGGTGTACGTGCTGAACGATCTCAACACCAGCATTACCGCCAATCAACTCTTTAATGTCAGAGAGCTGCGGCGGACCTATCCCCTCATTAGCAGCGGTGTGCTGGTGGCGGATGCCGCAAGTGGCTTTTTATTAGCGGGCGTCTTGGCCATTATTGGAGCCTCGGGCGTTGTGTTGGTATCGTTCTTGATGATGATTTTGGCGACGGGGATTCTCTTTTTCATCACCCAGAAACAATCCCGATTTTTTGACACGACCTCTCGTCGGCGTGAAGTGAATACCGAAGCCACTCAGCAACTTCGGGGTCAGACCATGAATTACCGCTGGCTGTTGCTGTTGTTTTTTGTGTTGGCAGAGTCTATGTTTTGGCTGCTGGACTTTCAGTTTAATAAAGAGCTAGAAGGGATTTTTACCCGAGACTTGGACGGGATTCGATCGCTGCCGTCTTTCCTCTCCCAAGGACTGGGCGTCAGCGAAAAAATTGCAGGGTTTCTTGGCTTTTTTCAAGGCACGTTGGGCATTTGTGAGCTGCTAATGCAGTGGTTTGCGGCCAGGTGGGTGATCGATCGCTTTGGGGTGTTTACGACAACGGGCATTCTGCCGACCCTAATTCTGACCCTTGGCAGTTCGATCGCTGTGGCTAATTTGATGCCATCCATCGCTCAGATGGGATTGCTTATTTTCTGGGCCGTGGTGGCGCTGAAGTTTTTGTATGAGTTATTTCACTTTACGCTGCTAGCGAGCGTGGGTCCGGTCCTGTTTCAACCGATTCCACAGAAGTGGCGTAATGCGATTCAAGCGAGTGTGCGAGGCAATGCAGAACCGTTTGCCAATGCTCTGATTGGGCTGTTCATTTTGGGGCTAATGTGGGTCTTTAAGGACCGGATGCCCGTCGAGTCGTGGCGAAATCTGGTGTTTCCCATGCTGATGGGAATGGCTGTCGTGTGGCTAATCGCTATTTATTTTGTACGGCGCAACTATGAGGCCATTTTGGTTATGAGTGCGCGGCAGGAATTGCTCAGTGGTCGGAGTCCGAGTCTGGCGGCGATTAAGGAGCTTAAACGGGCGGCAGTCAGTGCGCTGAGCCAGCCGGGAATGGAAGATTCGCAGATGGGCTGCGTTGAACTGTTGATCAAAATCGACCAGAGCAATGCCTTAGACGTGCTCGCGCCAATGCTCCAAAGCCTGCCGCAGGAGGCGCAAGTCCGGGTTCTGGAAATTATGCAGGAGAATCCGAAGCCCCAGTATGCGGTGTCGGTCGGTCGATTAATTACCTACTCAAAGCCCGCACCTGTAATAGCAGCAGCACTGCGCTATATGTATGGAAAAAAGAAGAAGAACGATCGCGATCCTGACACCGATAACGATCGCACAAACGACAGCAAAGTGAATCTTCAACAGCTCACCGACTACCTCAGACCCCAAGCTCCTGCGTCGGTTCGGGCCACGGCAGCGGCGTTGTTGTTGGAACATGGTGAGCCGGATCAGCGCGCCAAAAGGACTGATTTTCTTCGCTTGATGCTAACGAGTTCTAATCCCGAAGAGCGTCGAGCGAGTTGTGATGCCATTCGTCATCTGACCTATCTTCAGGCGCTCCAAGTTCATATCTTAAAGATTATCAGAGAGGAGCGATCGACAGAGGTTCGATGTGCGGTGTTGGACGTAGTGGCTGCGACCCATTTTGAAAAGTGTTATCCGGATCTGGTCAAGGGGTTACATGATCCCCAAACTCGGAGTACGGCTATTCGTGCGCTGACGTCGCTCAAAAATGAGGCGCTGCCCCTCCTCAAAGTGCTGGTGAAAAATTGGCGTGAACTCGAATCCGTTCGCAGTATCGCTTGGGGCATCATCGGTCAAGTGGGCACCGATGATGCGATCGCCTTTTTGATTGAGCAGTTACCTCTCACCTGGAGCGCCGATCGCACGAGTATTTTGCGGGCGCTCATTAAGGTTCCGAAGGACCAGGGGATCGATCGAACGGCGGATCAACTCGGGCGATCGGGCATTGAGTCTCTGGTGGATCAAGACCTCATGCTGATCAGTCATACGACCGCTGCGATGCTAGATTTGGCGGGTCAAGTGCAGACCCGTGACCTCGAAGAAATGCTATACCGTGCGCTTCAAGGGATTCAATCTGACTGTATCGATCGAATTTTTCTGCTCATGCAATTTCTTTATGAGCCAGAAACGATTCAGGCTGCGGAATTTAGTCTTAAATCGGGGTTTAGTGATGACATGGCCCAAGGTTTAGAAATCTTGGACACTAAATTGGATATTCCTCAGAAACGATCGTTCCTAACCATTCTCGAAATCAGTACGGCCACCAAAAATCAAACCTCCCACCTCTCAACCTCCAAACCCTCCAAAAAAGCCCCAAAAACAAAAAAATCTGCTAACCCGATCCGATCGCCCGATCGATGGCTCAATCGTCAATCCAAACTCGACCTTGAACGCCAGCTTCAAAGCCTATCGAGTCTCGTTCCCTATACGTCCCTCGATCCCGTTGATCGGCTTCGTCAACTCATGGATCTGCGGCACTTCTTATCCGATTGGGTGTTGGCATGTTGTTTTCACCTAGCGCGCGCGGAAGGCTGGCAGTTGGAACGGCATCAAGTGCTCGACGGCCTGCGGGGCGGGAGCAGCCTTCTCCGTGAAGCCTCCCTTCTCTACCTCCACAACCTTTCCCAACGCGGCACAAACGCGGCCTTTCTAAACATCCTTCCACGAATGCAAAATGATTCTGATGCGATTCTACGGCGTCAGGTCCAAGTCTGGATGGAGGATTATGGTCTCAGTCCAGAGTCTCAGATGAAACCCTTGCGTCCCTCGCCTCAGGAGGATGTGAGCGATATTCCCAGCACTGAGATTTTTGGATATATCCCAAAACCTTAGGTAAAAACCCAGGTAAACCTTAGGGTGCGCGTGGATTTAAGGTCTCAGATCAGGGATTGTTCGTTGCGATCGCAGGTTGTGACCGTAGAATAGGAAAAGCTCCAAATTTTGAGTTTGTGAGTCACACGAATGGTCACATTGAGAGTCATAAGTCTTCTGGCGACATGCTAAACCTTTTCGATCGATTGTTACTGGTCCGCAAAGTTGACATCTTCCAAGAACTTCGGGAGGATTTTTTGATTCGGCTCGTTCCGGTGATGGATGAGCGGGTGTTCAGTCCAGGACAACCCATTTTCAAACAAAATGAAGAGGGGCAGTCGATGTTTATTGTGGCCAAGGGGCGCGTCAAAATACATCGCGATAATCGATTGCTTCTAGAGCATAAGCCTGAGGGGTTCTTTGGGGAGATGTCGCTCTTTGATTCTGAAATGCGATCGGCTTCTGCAACGGCCATGGACGTAGACACCGTTTGCCTAGAACTCACTCAGCAGCAGGTGTTTACGGCGATCGAAGAGACACCAGGAATTGCACTGAATATTATTAAAATCCTGTCTCGCCGCATCCGCGAACTGAACCGCGAGAAGGAAGAACTGAGTCAACAAAATGAGCACCTGCGATCGGGGACGCCCACGATAGAGACCCGTCCCGCCAGTCGCACCAAACGCTAGACTTCATATCTGGGTTTTAAACGATCGTTTAGAACGTCACACCGAGCCAACTCTGCACGTAGGTCTTAAAATCTTCGGCAAACTGATCTCGACTCGTAAAGCGATCGCTCTTCTCTGCGCGGTGAGTTTCATTTAGCATCCAACCATAGTCGCTGCTAAGGCGAAGGTTATTGCCCCAATCGCCGATCGACACGATCAGACGGTTGAAGGGTGAGTTGTCTACATCCGTGATTTTGAAAACGTAGTTGTAGGTATTTTGGGTCGCGGAAGCAACGGTGGAGGACTGGCCGAAGCGCTCCTTAAGGATAGACCCGACTTGATGTGCGAGTTCAGGGTTCTCAATATCGCCTAAGGGCTTAATGGCCAAGGTCAGCTCAAAATAAAACTCTTCAACTGGGACAAACGTTAACTGCATGATCCATCTCACCCGTAAATTCACCGTCTTAGATGTTCATTATCCGATCGTTTAGGACGTTTAAGACGGCGAGTTATATCAGGGATTATTTGAGACGGGATTTAGAATGCCTTCTGTCCCATGTAGTTCCCAGGAGCACTGTAGCGGCACACGAGGAGGTCATTTCCGCCAGCCGTGGCAGCAGCGCAGCCAACTTCAGTGGTGTTGCGCCAGACAATTTGGGTGTAATGGCCCACGTCCGACCAATTCCCGGTGGTGCTGATATTTGGGAAGACGCCCGGTTTGTAGTACTTCTTCTCTTCGCCCCAGCTATCGACCATGGTTTGCTGACTGAAGTAGCCCGCGCTGCCCATCCAGAGGTTTTCACCTTCGCCGCTACCGGAGCTGTGCTGAAGAGTTTTACCCCCGCGTGCGGCGAGATTGTTGGCCCAGCCTTGAGCATTGCTGGCCAGACGATCGGACCATTTCAAAGCAGGTACGCCGACTTGCGATCGATAGAAGTTGTGACGATCGAGCAAGGTTTTTGCTGTGCTGCTGGGGGCTGTGCTGCTGGGGGTTGGGTTAGGTGTTGGGCTAGTGCTGGGGGGCGTTGGGCTAGGGACAGGTTTAGGAATAGGGCGAGAGACCCGGCGTCTAAATAAGATCGGGGCTGCTTCAGCAGCTTGACTCTGGACTAGGGCGATCGTGGCGATAGGTGCTCCTACGACAGCCGTGGTTAAGAGTGCGATCGTCAGGCGGTTGAGTGCTTTCATGAAAAGTCCGGGTATGGGTCAGGGTCTCCAAAGGCTGAGTCGTTGATGCATCAGGGTAAGGTACACAACGTAGCCAATCTCCAGGACTCCTAGACGCCGATCGGGCTGAAAAGTTCCTCTGAGCGAAAAGATCTTACTTGCGAGGGCGTGATCTCGCTGGTGGATTGTGCCGAATGGCGGATTCTTTAGGAGAGAACGATCGGGTTCGTAACGCTCTTGTAATGTAAATCAGGATGAATGTTGAAGAACTACCGAGATTTTTTAGCTTTCCAAATGGTTTTGTTTACAATCTGTATAGGAACATCGCTTTAGTAATTCCGTACTAAATCCATTGTTTATATACTTTATTCACTAGCACCTCTCTTATGTTGACAGCTACCTTTCCTTGGCTGACGACGATCATCCTCTTCCCGATCGTAGCCGCATTGTTTATTCCATTTATTCCAGATAAAGACGGCAAAACGGTCCGTTGGTATGCATTGACCGTTGGGCTAATCAATTTTCTGCTGACGGTGACGGCGTTTTGTACGGCCTATGACTTTAAGGATCCGGGGATGCAGCTTTTTGAGAGCTATGCCTGGGTGCCGCAGCTTGATCTGAACTGGTCGGTGGGCGCGGATGGCATTTCCATGCCGTTGATTTTGTTGACCAGCTTCATTAGTTCGCTGGCGATTTTGGCGTCGTGGCCTGTGACTTTTAAGTCGAAGTTGTTTTACTTTCTGCTGTTGGTGATGTACGGCGGGCAGATCATGGTGTTTGCCGTCCAAGATATGTTGCTATTTTTCCTGGCGTGGGAGCTGGAGCTGATTCCGGTTTATCTGATGCTATCGATTTGGGGCGGGAAGAAGCGGCTCTATGCGGCGACGAAGTTTATTCTCTACACGGCAGGCGGATCGCTCTTTATTTTAGTGGGCGCATTGGCGTTGGCTTTTTATGGGGATCACGTCACGTTTGACATGCGATCGTTGATGGCGAAGGATCTCCCGGTGTCGTTCCAGCTCTGGATTTATGCGGCGTTTTTGATTGCTTACGGGGTGAAGCTGCCGATTATTCCGCTGCATACGTGGCTGCCGGATGCCCATGGTGAAGCGACCGCTCCGGTGCATATGTTGCTGGCGGGGATCTTGTTGAAGATGGGGGGCTATGCGCTGATTCGCATGAATGTGGAGATGCTTCCGGCGGCTCATGCGGTCTTTGCGCCTGCTTTAGTGATTTTGGGCGTGATTAATATTATTTACGCAGCCCTCACGTCGTTTGCTCAACGAAATCTGAAACGTAAGATTGCCTATTCGTCAATTTCGCACATGGGATTTGTGTTAATTGGCATCTCGTCGTTTACCGATCTCGGCATGAGCGGTGCGGTGTTGCAAATGGTGTCTCACGGGCTGATTGGGGCGAGTTTGTTTTTTCTTGTGGGCGCAACCTACGATCGGACCCATACCCTCATGTTGGATGAAATGGGCGGGATAGGTCGATCGATGCCTCGGATTTTCTCCATGTTTACGGCTTGTTCGATGGCGTCGTTGGCGTTACCGGGGATGAGCGGTTTTGCGGCGGAACTGATGGTTTTTGTAGGCTTTGCAACGAGCGATGCGTTCTCGTTGACGTTCCGAGTGGTGATGGTGGTGTTGGCGGCGATCGGGGTAATTTTGACTCCGGTGTATTTGCTGTCGATGCTGCGGGAGATTTTCTACGGGCCTGAGAATAAGGAACTCACGTCTAAGGAGGCGCTGATTGATGCAGAGCCGCGTGAATTGTTTATTGTGGGTTGTTTGCTGGTGCCTATTGTGGCGATCGGCTTTTATCCGAAGTTATTGACCCAAGTCTATGACTCGAAGACGATGCAACTCACGGCACGGCTCCGTGAAAATATGCCGACTTTGGCGCAGTCGAGGGTCGAGGATGTGGTGATGCATTGGCCAATGGGCAGTAATCAGATGTCTTCGTCTGATGTGAAGCCATCTCCGGTCTTGCGATAGACGGGATTTGGAAAGCCCCTAGCCCCCAATTCTGGGGGGACATGAGTTTCCGAAGCTCCTAGAATTCGGGTTGGGGGACTTTTCAGGGGATTATTTTATTCAAGTGCCTAGACCCATTACCGAAGTCGCCACTGATGTTTATTAATCCCAAGACGGATTTTGCGTTTAAGAAGATCTTTGGCTCTAAACATAGCCATGATATTTTGATCAGCTTTCTAAATGGAATTTTATATCAGGGCAAAGCGACGATCGTTAGCCTAATTATTTTAGATCCTTACCAAGCGCCACGTATTAAGGGGATGAAGGACTCCTTCCTCGATATTAAAGCGACCCTATCTAGTGGCCAAATGGTCATTATTGAAATGCAAGTGTTAAACATTTTAGGATTTGAAAAACGGATTTTGTATAATGCTGCAAAGGCGTATTCGACGCAATTGAGCGTGGGTGACGATTACACCTTACTGAATCCGATCATTGCCCTAACGATTACAGATTTTGAGATGTTTCCGAATAGCCTAAAAGTTATCTCATCCTACGCGCTCCGAGAGAAAGAGGAATTCACAACTTATAGTGATGATATTGAATTAGTGTTTGTGGAGTTGCCGAAGTTTAGAAAAAC
>JAYUJY010000285.1:0-1006 GCA_043764895.1 Synechococcales cyanobacterium
AACCCTCCGGTGGGAATTTCGCCTTCGATTGAAGCCGAGATGCCTGTTCCATGCCCCTGGTTTGGGCTGGAGACAGTTCCAAAATTATCACCTGAAGCCCGGTGAAGCCCTTCTATTTCAGCACGTTCGCCTGTTCAAACGCCATCCGGTGGAGAATGTGAATGTCATTTTTGCCCGAGAAGCCACGTCTCGGGAGCTTTGGCTGATTGTCAGTTCAGAACCCGTTAGCCTTCAGACCCTACAGGAATATGGCTTACGGTTTGATATCGAGGAAAATTTCCTCGATGACAAATCCAATGGCTTTAATTGGGAGAAATCCGGACTCCGCGAGGCGACCGCCTTATCCCGCCTATGTCTCGTTTTAGCCGTTGCAACGCTATATTTGACCATGCAAGGAACCGCCATTGTCATGGCAGAGAAGCGTCGTTTCGTGGATGTTCATACGTATCGAGGCATGAGTTACCTGAAAATCGGCTGGGAATGGGTCAAATCCTATGTCCGCAAAGGATGGGATTTATTGACCCCGGCGATGCTTAAAACCAATCGAGATCCGGACCCGGCAATGGCGTCTCGGAAACAGGATGCGGAACGTCGCTTGCGATTAGAATTCCAGGTTTTCAAGGTGAAAACTTGTTAGTCCCATTCTAGATTGATCACGGCTAGCATTCCACTTTCTGATTTGTGTCAGTCAATCAGCATGGGACGACTAAATATAGAAGATGGTGCGATTTACACACACCCAAAAAGAACGGGTACGCTATAGGGAATAACGCACCCGATCGAATGAAACTGATGGAATTAACTTAGTCCCCTAGACGGCAAGAACTTTCTGCGCTTCAGGTTTTGCAAATACGGTGTTCTTCTCCGATGGCGGGACAACTTGCCAGAACTTCAGTAACGCATTGGGCCAATCGGCTAGAAGTGCGATCGCCTTTGCGCTTCCTGTTTTTTCGGCGTGGGCTTCAATCAGCGATCGAAGCTGCGTTTCACCTGCCGAGGTAATGAC